>NZ_JBFTQY010000018.1:0-234455 GCF_056399245.1 Rhizobium sp. 01N447_2 | reverse complement strand
GAGGTAGGGAAGGTCCGCATAGTGATCGACATGGAGATGGGTGAAGAAAATATCGTTCACCGTCTGCAACGGCACGGCCATCGCGATGATGTTGCGCATGCAGCCCGAGCCGAAATCGAAGAAGAACCGCTTGCCGTTACCGAGTTCGACCATGATGCAGGTGCCGGCCTGCGCGCGCGTGACAGGGATCGGCGTACTGCCGATGAAGGATATCCGCATCTCGTCGGGGCCGATCTGCTCCTGACCGGGGTAGTAGACGTTGTTGCTGGCGAGATAGGGCGTCGGCCGATAATACGGCGGCAAGGTGATGCCGCCGCTCGGCACGCCGCCGTAAGGATTCTTTGCCTGAACCGCACCCGGCGTTTCGTCTGCCGCTTGAACCGACGAAACGGCAGCCGTCGACAGCGCCGATACTCCGGCCAGACCTGCAGCCTTCAGTGCCTGACGGCGACTTATCGGCCGATGACCGGCACCTGCTTCATCATTTTTGGTATTTGCGTCTGCCGACCCCGGTTTCATGGCGCGTTCCCCCCACCAACGGATGCCTATCCTCGCACTTTCAAAAGCTCGACAGTGAGATCGCATCTAACAGTTGTATACGCCAACCGCGCAGCGCCGCACCGTGTGTCGCGCCACTCCGGCCGGCCAACCCTGGCCTCGGCGGTCGTCACAAAACTGGGCAGGCCCGGAATGGAAAGCTCCGTTCCCACATCGAGCCCGGACTAGGCTAGTGTCCCGGTCAGCAGGGCGATGTTGAGTTTCGTTGACACGGTCATTTGGTGTCTCCCACGACAAAATTATCTGGAAGCTCATCGATATCGATAAGTTGCTTCGGGTCGTCGACGCGCTTGGCGTCCGTCGGGGCCTTGAAGCTGAAATCCTTCGGATTAAGTTCCGCGCCGGTCTTCCAGTCGCTGATCTGGACGCTGTACTGCGGTCCTTGGTCTACTTGAGTTGATGTAATGATGTATCTGCAGGGATAAGGGTGCTCCCCTTGTGCGATCCATATCTGCCAGTCGACTTCCTTGGTCCGAAACGCCAGATGATCGCATTCAGTGCCACCAATGACACCGCTGCCGAGGTCCTTCACATCGACGACGTCACGCATCAACTCCTCGTAGACATTTGACTGGAGCAGATCAGCGCCAGGTACCGGCAGGTTATGCTTGGCTCTGAGCTCCTCGATCAGATGGTCAATCGTACCGGGCACTTCGAATTGAGCGTAGAGATTATTGTCTTTGCCCAACAGCGTCAGCGTCTTTCCATCGAAGGTGATCTCGACATTGGCAAAACCGCCGGACCGGGTGGCGCGGATTTTGTCGGGCCGAGCCATGTCCATCGTGCCTGAACTTGCCAGCAGCAGTTTCTGATGTTCCTTGGTGACAACCTCGAGACTGGTGTCATAGGCAAAGGAAACGGACTTTTGCTTGGCCATATAGTCCGACATGGTTTTGACCAAAGCCTTCGCCTCCACTTCACCAGCCGCTGCGCCAGAAGGCGTTCCAGACGAGATGGTCAAGGTCAGCATCGCGGATGTCAGCGTCACTGCCATGACTTGGGCAGTTTTTCGCGCCTTCGTGCTCATCGAGGTAACCTCCTTCGCACACCGTCAGGTGTGGAGCTGATCCAGGTTCATTTCTGTGCAGGCACTGGAACAGGATGATTTTAGGCCTGCTCGGCCTAAAGTCTGAATCCTGTTCTAATTTAAATAGTTAGAGCATGATGTCGTCCGAAAACCGCTCACACTTTTCGACATCATGCTCTAGAAAATGCGTCTCGGGGTGAATCAGAGCGGCAACGACAGATCGCTAAACGCATCGCTGGCAGGCACCAGCCCGACAGGTGGCTGAGCTGTGAGCGATGGTCTGTAAGAGCGAAAAGCTGATGGAACCCCAACTCACATTTGGCAGGGCTTTACTGCCCTCTTTGTGCAATGCCCTAATTTTTAGCTGTTACTAATGTACTCCGCAAATTGGGCCTCGTCCATAGATCGGCTCCGCCTGACAGAGGGGCATGGCACTTCGCTGGATTAATCGGTCCTGACCCTTCCCAAAACTCGCGTATTTTGTGATGCGGCTCTCTGGCGCCACAGGTTTCCTGCAAGTCAATGGTGCGGCGTAGGTCAGGAGGCGCGTATCCTTGCGCTCAGCAATATACTTGTGAGATTGTATCGATATACATGCGATACTGCATGATGAGGGCATGGCGCGGGGGCTTCGATGACATCCGTGAGGGTTAACGACCTGTTGTCGGTGGCGGCTCAGCCGGATGCCGCCGCCTTTGCCAGTTTTGCGGCGCAAGGCTTCGCCGCTGTCATCAATGCGCGGCCCGACGGCGAGGAGCCGGGGCAGCCGGGCAATACGGCGGAAAAGGCTTCCGCCGCTGCCGCCGGGCTCGCCTACAGCTTCGTGCCCGTGAAGGGGACCGAAATCACCGAAGCCGATATCCGTGCCTTCCAGGCGGCGATGACGCAAGCGAAGGGGCCGGTCGTCGCCCATTGCAAGAGCGGCACGCGGGCGCTGACCCTCTATGCGCTGGGCGAGGTGCTCGACGGGCGGATGAAGCCCGGAGATGTCGAGGCCTTCGGTCAAAACCTCGGTTTTGATCTTGCCGGCGCGCGACGCTGGCTGGAAAAGCGGTCAGGGCAGGTGGCTGATGTGAAGGCCTTCTTCGAGCCCCGCACCTGCAGTGTGCAATATGTCGTTTCCGACCCGGCGACGAAACGCTGCGCCATCATCGACCCGGTGCTCGATTTCGACGAGATGTCGGGGGCGACGGGGACGGCCAATGCCGACGCCATCCTTGCTCATATCAAAAGTGAAGGGCTGACGGTCGAGTGGATCCTCGACACGCATCCGCATGCCGATCATTTCTCCGCCGCGCATTATCTGCATGAGAAGACCGGCGCGCCGACGGCGATCGGCGCCCATGTCACCGACGTGCAGACGCTCTGGAAGGAAATCTACAACTGGCCGGCGCTTAAAACCGACGGCTCGCAATGGGACCGGCTGTTTGCCGATGGCGACACCTTCGAAATCGGTGCGCTTAAAGCCCGCATGATGTTTTCGCCCGGCCATACGCTTGCCTCGATCACTTATGTGATCGGTGACGCCGCCTTCGTGCACGATACGGTGTTCACGCCGGATTCCGGCACAGCGCGCACGGATTTCCCAGGCGGCAGCGCTAGCGCCCTCTGGCACTCGATCCAGGCGATCCTGTCGCTGCCCGAGGAGCCCCGTCTCTTTTCCGGCCACGACTACCAGCCCGGCGGCCGGCACCCGCGCTGGGAAAGCACGGTGGCGGCGCAGAAGCGCGCCAATCCGCATATTTCAGGCATCGACGAGGCCGGTTTCGTGGCGCTGCGCCAGGCGCGCGATCGCACGCTGCCCAAGCCGAAGCTGATGCTGCACGCGCTGCAGGTGAATATCCGCGGCGGGCGGCTGCCCGAGCCGGAGGGGAATGGCAGGCGATACCTGAAGATACCGCTGGATGCGTTGTGAGGGTAGGCGTGGTTGTGGCAACCGCCGCATCGTTCAAAGCGCGCTTTCCACATCGGTCATGACGAAGTCGTCGCCGACAAATAGCAGCCGGCATCCATGTTCTCGAGCCACCTCGTAGGCGAAGCAGTCGCCGAAGTTCAGGCTTGCGGGGTGGGCGCCTTTGCCCCAGGTGCGGTTCGCCAAGCCGCGACCGGCAGTTCGCGCACCGAACGGCGGCGTGAAGCCATACGCGCGATATATTTATCTGCTGGCGGCATGGCGCCTTCGGAATAATCATTGACGGCGCGCGGGCAGGCGACGTAACTGGGTGCGACGGTTCCCTGAAGATGACTCCAAGGGGATTAATAGGGAACACGGTGAGGACGACCCAGCAGGGACCGAGACCGTGGCTGCCCCCGCAACTGTAAGCGGATTGTCGATCATCTCAGGAGTGGCCAGCGACTGGCCATCTCTGAAGGGCTCACGCCCTGCCACTGCGAGATATTGCGGGAAGGCGGATGAAACGACGGATATCCGCAAGCCAGGAGACCTGCCGTCAATCACGATCCAATCAACCGGGCGGGGATGCCCGGACAAGGAACAGATATGATTGACCTGCTGAACCTTCGCCGAATTCCGGCATGCATCCGTCTCGATTGGGCCTCCTGCGGCTAGTGCGCCTAAGCGTGCTTTCGGTCCGCGCATATGCGCGGAACGGCCGTGATTTTTCCCTTCATCGAGGTTTTCCATGCGCCAGATTCTCGCCACCATGACATTTGCCTTCGGGCTCGCCGGCCTTGCTGCACCAAGCCTTGCCGCGACCCAGTATCCCTTGACCGTGACCAATTGTGGTCAGCAGGTGACCTTCGAAAAGGCGCCGTCCAAAATCGTTTCGATCGGCCAGGGCATGACGGAAGTGCTCTTCTCGCTCGGCCTTGCCGACAAGATCGCCGGAACGGCCGTCTGGGTCGGTCCCGTCCTGCCGCAATATGCCGAGGCCAACAGCAAGATAAAGCGACTTGCCGACAACGACCCGAGCTTCGAATCCGTCGTCGGGCAGGAGCCCGATCTGGTGGCGGCCGAGTTCGAATGGCATGTCGGCGCACAGGGCTCGGTCGGCAAGCGGGAGCAGTTTAAGGATCTCGGGATCAATACCTATCTGGCGCCGGCCGATTGTGTCGCCAAGGTCAACACCGATGGCGGCGACGGCGTGCGTGGGGAATTGTTCACGATGGAGCTGATCTACCGGGAAATCGTCGAGCTCTCGGAGATCTTCGACGTGAAGGAACGCGGTGATGCGCTGATTTCGGAATTGAAAAAGCGCGAGGCGGATGCCGTCGCTTCGATATCAGGCGCCTCGGGCAAGAACCTGCCCATCGTCTTCTGGTTCTCCAGCAAGGAGGTCAATGGCGACGCCTTCATCGCCGGTAAAAACAGCGCGCCCGCCTATATTCTGAAGACGATCGGCGCGAAGAACGTCATCACCACGGAAGAGGAATGGCCGCTGGTCGGTTGGGAAACCATCGCCCAGGCGAACCCGGCGGTGATCGTGCTCGCAACCATGGACCGCCGCCGCTACGCGGCTGACGATCCCAAGGTCAAGGTCGATTTCCTCGAGAACGATCCTGTGACCAAGGAGCTGGACGCGGTCAAAAACAAGCACTTCGTGATGATGGACGCACAATCAATGAACCCGACGATCCGTACGATCGACGGCATCGAGACATTGGCGAACGGCATCAAGTCCTTCGGCCTGGCGCAGTGAAGGCAATGTCGGTCAGGCAACAGGGATGGTGGGCGCTTGCCGCGCTCACCATGGCCGCACTTCTCCTGCTCGGGCTGATGATCAGCCTTGCCGTTTCCATCGGCGAGATCGCAATTCCCGTTGCGACGACGGCGGAAGCGGTTTCGA
Organism: Rhizobium sp. 01N447_2; assembly: GCF_056399245.1. Lineage (NCBI taxonomy): Bacteria > Pseudomonadati > Pseudomonadota > Alphaproteobacteria > Hyphomicrobiales > Rhizobiaceae > Rhizobium > Rhizobium sp. 01N447_2. The sequence goes on along the minus strand of NZ_JBFTQY010000018.1, from coordinate 229,064 downwards.
ACCGGCTGTTCGGAACGCATTTCGAGCTCAGCCGCATCCACCAGGGCATCGTCTGGGATTATCGTCTGAGCCGCGCGCTCGTCGCCGCCAGCGCCGGCGCATCGCTCTCGCTTTGCGGTGCGATCCTGCAGGCACTGCTGCGTAATCCGCTGGCCGAACCTTACATGCTCGGCATCTCCGCCGGCGCTTCGACGGGCGCCGTCTGCGTGATGATCCTCGGCTTCGGCTACGGTGTTCTCGGCCTGTCGAGCGGCGCCTTCATCGGTGCGGCCATCGCCTTTCTGCTGGTCGGCTTCCTGGCGACGGGTGCGGGGGGAACCGGCGAGCGCATCATCCTGTGTGGCGTCGCCGGTTCGCAGCTCTTCAGTGCACTCACCTCCTACATTGTGACGACATCGGCGAATGCCGAACAGGCGCGCGGCATCCTGTTCTGGCTGCTGGGTTCGCTCAGCGGCGTGCGCTGGCCGGATGTCTATCTGTCGGTGCCGATCGCGCTTGCCGGCTTCATCATCTGCATGGCCCATGTGCGGGCGCTCGACGCCTTCGCTTTCGGCACGGATGCCGCCGCCTCGCTCGGCATTGCCGTACGCCGCGTCCAAATCGTGCTGTTCGCCATGACGGCGGCGATGACGGCAAGCGTCGTCAGCATGGTGGGTTCGATCGGCTTCGTTGGCCTCGTCATCCCCCACGCCGCCCGCTTCCTCGTCGGGCCGGCGCATAGGCGGCTGCTGCCGGCAACGGCGCTTGGCGGCGCGATCTACATGGTCGGCGCCGATATCGTCTCGCGCATCATCATCCCGCAGCAGATCCTGCCGATCGGGGTCGTCACCGCACTCTTCGGCGCACCGGCTTTCGCCGTCATCCTCTATCGTGTGCGGGGGAAGGCATGAGCATCAGCGTCGATGAGGTGAGCTTTGCCGCCGGCGATACCGTCATCGTCAACGGCGTCAGCCTGACGGTGGAAAGGGGCAAGGTACTCGGCCTGCTCGGGCCGAACGGTTCCGGCAAATCGAGCCTTCTCAGATTGATCTGCCGGCTGCGCAGGGTTCACAGCGGCATCATCAGGCTGGGCGACGACGACATTTCCTCGCTGTCGCGCGCCGCACTTGCGCGTCGCGTCGCCTTCGTCGAGCAGCAATCGACGACCGATACGCAATTGACCGTACGCGACGTGGTGCGGCTTGGCCGCACGCCGCATCGCGGGCTGTTGTCGTCCTGGGGCGCCGGAGACGACGCCGCCGTCGACGAGGCCCTGTCGCGGACGGGCATGCGGGAGAGGGCGGGCCAGCTCTGGCAGACGCTCTCGGGCGGCGAGCGCCAGCGCGTCCATATTGCCCGATCGTTGGCACAGGCGCCGAGCGAACTGCTGCTCGACGAGCCGACCAACCATCTCGATATCCAGCATCAACTCGACATTCTCTCGCTGATCTCAAAGCTCGGCATCACCTGCATCGTCGCGCTGCACGATCTCAATCTGGCGGCGATGTTCTGCGACAGGCTGGCGGTGCTTCAGAAAGGCGAGGTCGTCGCCTCCGGCGCGCCGGAGGAGGTGCTGACGGAGGATATGATCGGTCGGGTCTTCGGCGTTCGCGCCCATGTCCAGAAATCGGCCGTGCATGGCCGGCATCATATCCAGTACGTCATGGATTGACGGATGGCCGGGAATTTCGGTCTCAAGGAGGAGGTATGGCCTCGCTAGCCTTTTTTCCGGACTGGCGTATTATTTGCTGCGGTCGAATGGAGTCCGAGATGCTCGAACGAAATCAGCTTCCCCTGCGCCCTGTCGCGCCCGGCTTCGCCGTCGCCTGGGTCGTCGTCATTTCAGGTGCGAGCGTCGCCCTCAGCCTGTTTTTTGCCTGCATCACGCCCTTCGTGGCCTTGGCGGCGGTATCGGCGGTCATTCTTCCCCGGCGGATGGCGGTGACGGCGGTTCTGCTGGCCTGGCTGGCCAACCAGATGGTCGGATATCTGGTGCTCGGTTATCCCCAGACCTGGGACAGCTATGCCTGGGGTCTGGCAATCGGTATCGCGGCATTTGCATGCCTGGCCGCAGCGCTCCTAGTCCTTCGTCTCTCGGCCGATCTTACCGTCACGATGGTCGGCGCCTTCATGGCCGGGTTCGTTGCCTATGAAGGCGCGCTGTTTGCCGCAACAGTGGTGCTTCCGTCCGGCGCGTTTTCGGCAGCGGTGGTCGCTGATGTTCTGTTGATCAATTCTCTCGCGGCGATCGGGCTCATCTGCCTGCATGCCGGCGCGGCAGCTGGCCGTGCGCTCGCCGCAAGCCAGCCGGGACCGATGTTGTCTTAGGCTTGAGGCGCCGGAAACCGCATCGCCTCCCGCAGCAGCTCGATGGCCTCTGAGACCGATGGCCCTTTGACCGGTGGCGGCTCTGCGCGTTCGCAGAACTCGCGCCAGACAAACAGCGTCAGTTCCGCGCCATCCGTGGCGGTTTCTCCCGGTCCCTCTGCGAAATTCTCGAGCAAGCGATATCGACTGTCCTTCCAGAACAACTCCTCCACCCAGTCATATATCGGGATCACATGAAAATGGATCGGGTAACCAGGCGTGTGCCCGTATCGGCCGATATAGACGCGCTGAGCATTCAATTGCTGTTTCAAGGTACTCTGAGCCCTTGCAAGTAATGGGCCGAATTCGGCCAAAGCATCTTCGGACAAATCCGACAGATCGTTGGTGTCGGTCTTGGAGCTGATCATGAGGTAACCGGGAAGGGCAGAATTGATGCGGTGGTTCACAAGCCATCCGGCCGTCTCGACAATGTGAAAGTGCTGAGGGATCTCCACGGACTTACTCCTGATGCACCCTTCAGGGGCTTCGATGAATCCTTCTAGAGGCCGGTATCTCGGTGACATGAGAAAGGACGCTGTAACACATTGGATTGCTGCATCATTTTATTCTTAAATCGACTCCGATTTAAGGTATGGGTTGAGATAGCAGCCGGCAACGGTTATTTGGTGCCGACCTGCAAGCGGACTCTCCGCGAACGACAAGGCGCATAGCTCCTATGATCCCCGATTTCCTCGTCACCCATTCCGGTGGCTTTCATGCCGACGAATTGCTGTCGAGCGTCATCCTGACCCGGCTTTTCCCGCAGGCGCGAATTGTCCGCAGCCGTGCGCCGGAGTGGATCACGCCGGGCGAAGACCGGATCATTTATGATGTCGGCGGAGCCTATGATCCTGCTGCCGGGATATTCGATCACCACCAGCGCGCCGCGCCGCTACGCGACGATGGCCAGCCCTACAGCTCGTTCGGCCTGATCTGGAAGCATTACGGCCGTGATTATCTGGCAGCCTCCAGCCTTCCCGAAGCACATGTGGAAGCGATGCATGGCTCTTTCGACGCCAGCTTCGTGCTGCCGATCGATCTGACCGACAATGGCGCGTTTAGCCCGTCGGGGCCGCTGGCCGGGCTGACACTGCCGGCGCTGCTGGAGACCCTGAAACCGGTTTTCGACGAGACGGCCCCTGACGCCGACGATCGCGCCTTCCACGCGGCCCTTGCCATTGCCCGCAGTTTCGTCGAGGCCAGGATTGCCCAGAGTGCTGCAAAATTGCGGGCCGAGGCGATCGTGCAGCGGGCAATCGAGGCTGCGGGGCAGGGGCGTGTTCTGGAATTGCCGAGGGGAATGCCCTTCCGTCCCGCCATCGTCAAGGCGGGCGCCGATCACCTGCTGTTCGTCGTCCACCCGCGCGAAAAGGACTGGTGCGTGACCGGCATCCGCCGCGCCGAGGACGGGTTCGAGCTCCGAGCCGACCTGCCGGCAGCCTGGGCCGGTCTCGCCAATGGTGAGCTGGAGGCGGCTTGTGGAGTAGAGGGCGCGAGCTTCTGCCACAACGGCCGCTTTATCGCTGCCGCCAGGACCCGCGAGGCCGCTCTCGCCATGGCCGAGTTGGCGGTAGAAGAGGCGCTTTCGATCGGGACGTAGTCAAATGGCGGCAGCTGGGGTGGCGCGAGACCAGCATCATATCCAGCCCCGGCGGCAGGTCGCTGATCCTGTTACCGCCCTCCGGACGTTCGCCCAGCCTTTCCGTGACGAAGGCGGTTTGCCCGTCTTCGCTATCCGGCCTGCAATGTTGCCATCTTGGCGCCGAAGCCGATGAAGACCACGCCTGTCGCGGCTTTCAACCAGCGCTGGAAGCGCTGGTTGCGCGCAGCTCTGGCGAGCCTCGCAAAGAGCATGACCATCGAGCCGAACCAGATGACGTTGAGGCTGGCATGGACGGTGACCAGAAGGAAAGCCTCGTCGATCGCGGCCCGGCCATTGGCATCGTGGTGGATGAACTGCGGGAAGACCGCGAGGTAGAACATCGACACCTTCGGGTTCAGGGCGTTGGTGAGGAAACCCTCGAGGAAGGCGCGGGGGAGGTGCCTTACCTTACGGGAAGGGGTCACTGACGTTACGGCAGCATAACCGCGCCAGGCGCCGACCAGCGCCTTGATGCCGATCCAGCAGAGATAGGCGGCGCCAACCATCTTGACGACGAGGAAGGCCTGCGCCGACTGCGCCAGCAGCAGGGAGATGCCGCAGATCGACAGGGTGCCGTGCACATAGAAGGCGGCGACGAAGCCGGCAATATTGGCGAAACCGGCGCCACGCCCCGAGGCCGGCACCGTCTTGGCGATGAGGACGCCGTTGGGGCCGGGGGAAATGATCAGCAGCGCGGTGACGAAAGCAAAAGACAGAATTTCAGCAATCGACATTGCGCGCCTTTCCTGGGGCTGGTTTCGACTGTGGGGGCTTCAAGCAAGTATGTCGTCGCCGATACCGGCGTCAATATCCAATTCTCTGGGGTGACGGACCCTCCCGAGACTGGAACAGGCCCGGCCTGCGTCCAAATTGTGGAACCGATTGACTTGCACCCACGAACGACTAATCTTCATGATATCGCGACACCATTCGCGGGAGAGAGACGGCGGATGGTGCGAGTGGGTGGGAACCCTTCAGGAGGAAGAGGTTTGCCGTGGATTACCGTATTGTACTGCTGATCGGTGCTGCCGTGATTGCCCTTTGTCCTGGTAACGCCGGGGCTCAGGAGGGCGATCCGACGGCGGGTGCTGTCGTTTTCAAGAAATGCGCCACCTGTCATATCGTCGATTCCGATACGAACAAGGTCGGCCCGTCGCTGAACGGGTTGTTCGGCCGCAAGGCCGGAACGCATCCTAATTTTGCCTATTCGGCCGGTATGAAGGCGGCTGGCGAGGGTGGTCTTGTCTGGGACGAGACGGTGCTGCGCGATTATTTGCACAATCCGAAGGCGAAGGTGAAGGGCACGAAGATGGCCTTCGTCGGCGTGAAGGACGACCAGGAGATCACCGATCTCATCGCCTATCTGAAACAATATTCCAAATGATGGGCAATATTCCAACTGCGGGCATTACTTCAAATGACGGGTCGCGGCCGGTGGCGCGTGCCTAAATTGCGGTAATTGCCGATATTTTCTATCTGTGCGATAATTAAAGACGGACTTTTTACGGAATGCGGTTTCACGGGTCACTGCTCGAGGAGGAGCGGACATGGCTGTCGTGCTGATCCTCGTCCTGATTGTCGTCGGCTCGGTGCTGTTCCATGTGCTGAGCCCGTGGTGGTGGACGCCGATCGCGTCCAACTGGACCTATATCGACAGCACCCTCGTCATCACCTTCTGGATCACCGGCATTGTCTTCGTGGCGGTGGTTTCGTTCATGGCCTATTGCGTCTTCCGCTTCCGGCACAAGCCAGGCAACCGGGCGCATTATGAGCCCGAGAACCGCAGGCTGGAATTGCTGCTGGGAGGGGGAACGGCGGTCGGCGTCGCGGCGATGCTGGCGCCTGGCCTGATCGTGTGGAACCAGTTCATCACGGTGCCTGCCGATGCCGCATCGGTCGAGGTCGTCAGCCAACAATGGCTGTGGAGCTTCCGGCTGCCCGGAGCCGACGGAAAGCTCGGCCGGGCCGAGACGCGCGACGTCACCCCCGAAAATCCGCTCGGCCTCGACAAGAATGATGCAAGCGGCCTTGACGACGTCATCATCGAAGGCGGCGAGCTGCATCTGCCGATCGGCAAGCCGGTCCACATATTGCTGCGCTCCGTCGATGTGCTCCACGATTTCTACGTGCCTGAGTTTCGCGCCAAGATGGACATGATCCCCGGCATGATCACCTATTTCTGGTTCACGCCGACGCGCACGGGGACCTTCGAGATCCTCTGCGCCGAACTCTGCGGCGTCGGCCATCCGCAAATGCGCGGCACCGTCRTCGTCGATAACGACGCGGACTACCAGACCTGGCTCGGGCAGCAGCAGACATTCACCCAGTTGACGGCATCATCGGGAGAGCTGCCGCCGGCAAACTGAACCGGCCGGAGGCCGCGTACCGGTTCAAGGAACCGGAGAAGCAGTCGCAGACCGCTTGGGAAAGGGAAGAGAGATCATGGTCGAGATTCCATCCGGCAGCATCCCATCCGCCGAAGTCGAGGATGTCGAGCTTTATCACCCGCACAGCTGGTGGACCAAATATGTGTTCAGCCAGGACGCCAAGATCATCGCCGTGCAATATTCGATCACGGCCATCTCGATCGGCCTGGTGGCGCTGGTGCTCTCCTGGCTGATGCGGATTCAGCTCGCCTTTCCCGGCGCTCTCTCCTTCATCGATGCCGATCACTATTACCAGTTCATCACCATGCACGGCATGATCATGGTGATCTATCTGCTGACCGCGCTCTTCCTCGGCGGCTTCGGCAATTACCTCATTCCGCTGATGGTCGGCGCCCGCGACATGGTGTTTCCCTATGCGAATATGCTGAGCTACTGGATCTATCTGCTTGCGGTGCTGATCCTGGTCGCCGGCTTCTTCGCCCCCGGCGGCCCGACAGGGGCCGGCTGGACGCTCTATCCGCCGCAATCGGTTCTATCAGGTACACCCGGCGGCAAGGACTGGGGCATCCTCTTGATGCTCTCCTCGCTGATCGTCTTCATCATCGGCTTTACCATGGGCGGGCTGAACTATGTGGTGACGGTGTTGCAGGGGCGGGCGCGCGGCATGACACTGATGCGGATGCCGCTCACCGTCTGGGGCATCTTCACTGCGACCGTGATGGCGCTGCTCGCCTTTCCCGCGCTCTTCGTCGCCTGCGTCATGATGCTCTTCGACCGCGTGCTCGGCACCAGCTTCTTCATGCCTGCCATCGTCGAGATGGGCACGCAGCTCCAGCATGGCGGCGGCAGCCCGATCCTCTTCCAGCACCTGTTCTGGTTCTTCGGGCATCCGGAGGTCTATATCGTGGCGCTGCCGGCCTTCGGCATCGTTTCGGACCTGATCAGCACCCATGCGCGCAAGAACATCTTCGGCTACCGCATGATGGTCTGGGCGATCGTCATCATCGGCGCGCTCAGCTTCGTCGTCTGGGCGCACCACATGTATGTCAGCGGCATGAACCCGGCCTTCGGCTTCTTCTTCGCCACCACGACGCTGATCATCGCTGTGCCCACGGCGATCAAGGTCTATAACTGGGTGCTGACGCTGTGGCGCGGCGACATCCACCTGACGCTGCCGATGCTCTTTGCGCTCGCCTTCATCGTCACTTTCGTCAATGGCGGGCTGACCGGCCTCTTCCTCGGCAATGTCGTCGTCGATGTGCCGCTGTCGGATACGATGTTCGTCGTCGCGCATTTCCATATGGTCATGGGGGTGGCGCCGATCCTCGTCATCTTCGGGGCGATCTATCACTGGTATCCGAAGGTGACGGGACGCATGCTCGACGAGGTGCTCGGCCAGATCCATTTCTGGGTCACCTTCCTCGGCACCTATGCGATCTTCTTTCCGATGCATTATCTCGGCCTGCTCGGCGTGCCGCGCCGTTACTTCGAGATGGGAGAGACGGCTTTCGTTCCGCCTTCGGCCCACACGCTGAACATCTTCATCACCGTGATGGCGCTTGTTGTCGGAGCCGGGCAGATGGTCTTCCTGTTCAATCTGTTCTGGAGCCTTTTCCGGGGCAGGGAGTCCGGCGGCAATCCATGGAGGGCAACGACGCTCGAATGGCAGACGCCGCAGACGCCGCCGGCCCACGGCAACTGGGGCAAGGACCTGCCCGTCGTCTACCGCTGGGCCTATGACTACAGCGTGCCGGGGGCGGCTGAGGATTTCATCCCGCAGAATGTGCCGTCAAGCGACGGCGTCACCCGGGAGGTCCACGCATGAACGTCATCCTGGTCTTCCTTGCTGCAATCGGCGCCATCATCATCTGGTGGCTTTCCGGGCAGCGGCTGACCTCGAAGCCCTGGCTGGAAACCGGATCGGTGCAACTGCCGGATCATCACAGCGCTGACCGGCCGCCGGTGCCGGCGGTGAAGATCGGCCTCTTCGTGTTTCTCGGCGTCGTTGGCGCGCTCTTCAGCCTTGCCGTCAGCGCCTATTTCATGCGTGCGGCGTCCGCCGACTGGTGGGCGATGCCGGTTCCCCGGCTGCTCTGGGTGAACACCGCGGCACTTGCCTTGAGCAGTGCCTCGCTGCAATGGGCGAAACGAGAAGCGGGGCAGGGCCGCATGGAAAACCTGCGGCCGGCGCTTGCCGCCGCGTTTGTCCTTGCCGTCGCTTTTCTCGTCGGACAGGTCCAGGCATGGCGGGAGCTGGTGGCGGCCGGCTACGTGCTTGTCGACAATCCCGCCAACAGCTTCTTCTACATGCTGACCGGCCTGCACGGGCTGCATATCCTCGGCGGGCTTGCCGTGCTCGCGCACACGACGGTCAGGGCATTTTCAACTGATGTCGCGCCGGAGAGACTGCGCCTCAGCGTCGATCTTTCCGCCATCTATTCGCATTTCATGCTCGCTGTCTGGCTGTTGCTCTTCGCGCTTTTCGCCGGCTGGGCGAATGATTTCGTCGATCTCTGCCGCACACTACTGAACTAAGGGGTTTGCAGATGGCACAGACTATCGAGACACACGGCGAGCCAGGCCTCAGGCCGGCCGGTCTGCGCGGTGTCGCGTCCGATTTCAGCTCTGATCAGCGCGCCTTCAAGACCGCCTCCTGGGGCAAGGCGATGATGTGGATCTTTCTCTTGAGCGACACCTTCGTGTTCGGCTGTTTCCTGATCGCCTATATGACGGCCCGCATGTCGACGCCCGTTCCGTGGCCCAATCCGAGCGAGGTCTTCGCGCTGCATATCGGCGGTGAGGACGTTCCGCTGATCCTGATTGCGATCATGACTTTCGTGCTGATCTCGAGCAGCGGCACCATGGCGATGGCGGTGAATTTCGGCTATCGCCGCGACCGGCGCACGACCGCGATCCTGATGCTGCTGACGGCGCTTCTCGGCGCTTGCTTCGTCGGCATGCAGGCTTTCGAATGGACGAAGCTGATCACCGAAGGCGTGCGCCCCTGGGAGAACCCATGGGGGGCGGCACAATTCGGATCGACCTTCTTCATGATAACAGGCTTTCACGGCACCCACGTGACGATCGGCGTCATCTTCCTCATCATCGTCGCCCGCAAGGTCTGGCGGGGCGATTTCGACGTGGAACGGCGCGGCTTTTTCACCAGCCGGAAAGGCCGCTATGAGGCCGTCGAGATCATGGGCCTCTACTGGCACTTCGTCGACCTGGTCTGGGTCTTCATCTTCGCGTTTTTTTATCTGTGGTGAGGTCGTCATGAGCGAGACAACGGCGCATGCACAAGTGCAAACGGCGCATGTACAGGCACACACCGGACAGCAGCATCCGCTCCGGCTCTATTTTCTCGTCTGGGGCCTGCTCTTCGTGCTCAGCGCGGCGTCCTACATGGTCGATTATCTCGGCGTCCAGAGCTACTTGAGGTGGACGCTGATCCTCGTGTTCATGATGCTGAAGGCCGGGCTGATCGTCGCCGTCTTCATGCATATGGCCTGGGAACGGCTCGCGCTCGTCTACGCCATCCTGCTGCCGCCGCTGCTGGTGCTGGTTTTCGTGGCGCTGATGGTATCGGAAGCGGACTACACGATCTTCACCCGGCTGGCGTTTTTTGGGGCTGGGCCGTAGGGCAGCAATCGGGCGGTCTCCGTTAGCGTTCCGATCGTCCATTTACTCGACTGCTACATCTTCAACCTGTCGAAGATGGGTAGTTCCCCTTCTTCTCCCAGGATCGCAGCGCACGCCAGAGCACGGTGTTGTCTGCATAACCCAGGACACGCGCAACTTCGGACATCGGTGCGGCATGTCGGTCGCCGAGATAGTGGGCGGCGAGTGTCTGACGATGCTGGCGAACGAGATCGCGAAGCGACACGCCTTCCTCCGACAGCCGGCGCTGCAGGCTCCGCGGCGACATCTTCAGTTCGGCGGCAAGGGTTGCGACTGTGATCGGCTTGCGGCCGAGATAGATGCTGATCAGAGCCTGGACCTTTTCAGTGACGATATCGCCGGCCGCTGGCTCGTTGACCAGATCGCCGATATGCCACTCCAGGATTTCGATCAGGCTTTTGTCTTCCGCACGGTGCACACGATCAGCCTCCGCCCTGTTCATGACCATCCGGTTGCCGGATTGGCCAAACAGGATGGGCGCGCCACAGATGCGTTCCAGCGCACTGGCGTCGCGCGGGGCGTGATGCTCGAGCTGGATTTCGATCGGCCGCCAGCCACGGCGGAAGCACGAACGGACGAGCTGACAGGAGGCGGCGATCGTGAATTCGCTGTCCTGCCGGCGCGGCCACATCGCTGGATCGACGATACGGTAGCTCCAGACAAAATCGCCATTCTCCTCGAACACGCCGGAACTGGTCGCGCCCTGGACCGCGTTCACATATTTCGACAGCCGTTCGAAAGCGCTGCGAATGGTCGGCGAGAGCGCAAAGAGCATTCCGATGGGGCCGATGTCGGCGGGCTTGAACCCGGTGCCCATGCGAGCTCCTAGTGCCGGTTCGCCGGTTATCGTCGCGGCCTCCTCGAACAGCGCGACATAACGCGCCATAGGCAGGACAGCGTAGGGATCTTCCAATTGCGAGCGCAGAATGCCGTGCGAAGCGAGAAGAAGGTCGGCTTTCCCGGATCTTTTATCGATTTGTTGCACCAGCGGGATCAAGACGGAGGCTCGAATAGAAGCAACTGCGGGCATGCGGCTGATCAAATGCGATGCAACTGCCATTTTCAGCGTCTCCGGTGACCGTCGTGGCGCGAATTATCGATTCATTGGCATAAACTGCAATTTCGGGGCCAGATCGCCGCGCTTACCTTCTTGGCAACAAACAAGCAAAGAGGGGTTCTCCATGACACTGGAAGCAAGCATGCCCGCACCATTATCGCCGGAGCGTCGTCTGGCCAGGAACTCAGTCGGCCTCGCCCACATCGTGTTCTTCGTCGTTGCCGCGGCCGCGCCGCTCACGGCCGTCGTCGGCGCCTCGCCGGCCGCCTTTGCCTTCGGCAATGGCGCAGGCGTCCCCGGCGCTTTCGTGCTTGCCGGCCTGCTCTACCTGCTCTTCTCGGTCGGCTTCACCGCCATGAGCCGGCATGTGGGCGGGGCAGGCGCTTTCTACACTTATATCACTCACGGCATCGGCAAGCCGGCGGGTGTGAGTGGCGCCTTCATGGCGCTGGTCACCTATAGCGCGGTTCAGATCGCCATCTACGGCCTGTTCGGTTTCTTCATGGCCAATGCCATAGCGCCGCTTGGGCTGGTCCTGCCCTGGTGGGGCTGGGCCTTCGCAGCACTCGTCGTCGTGCTGGTCTGCGGTCAGCGCAACATCGCCTTCTCAGGCGCGATCCTCGGCGTCTGCATGATTGCTGAAATCGCCATATTGCTGGTTCTGGATCTTGCCATCGTCTTTTCAGGCGGCGGACCGGAAGGCATCAGCTTCTCCTCCTTCATGCCATCGTCGGTCTTCGCGCCCGGCCTTGGTGCGGCGCTGGTCTTCGTTATCGGTTCGTTCATCGGCTTCGAAGCTACGGCCATTTTCGGCGAGGAAGCTGAAGATCCGGAAAAGACCATTCCCCGTGCCACCTATGTCGCTGTGCTGCTCATCACACTCTTCTATGCCTTCTCCACCTGGGCAATCGTGCAATTCTACGGTCCGGGCAAGGTGCAGGCCACTGCTGCTGCCGGCCTCGACAGCTTCTACTTCGCCGCCGCCAATTCCGTGCTCGGCGCGTGGTCGAGCCAGGTGATGAACGTGCTGCTGATCACCAGCCTGTTTGCCTGCATCCTGTCCTTCCACAATACGCTCAACCGCTATTTCTTCGCCCTGGGCCGTGAAGGCCTGGCCGCACAGGTGCTCGGCAAGGTGCACGCCAAGCATGGCTCACCCTATGCTGCAGGTCTGCTGCAAAGTCTGATCGCGGCCGTCATCCTTGGCCTGTTCGTGATTTTTGGTGCCGATCCTTACACCGTTGTGTTCTCGTGGATGGCAGCGCTCGCAGGTATCGGTATCCTGCTGGTGCAGGTGCTGGTCTCCGTCGCGATCGTCATGTTCTTCCGCAAGACGCCGAACAGATATAGCGCCTGGACCACGATGATCGCGCCKGCGCTGGCGCTCCTCGGCCTCGTTGGTTCGCTGGTGCTGGTCAGCTCCAATCTTTCACTCCTTTCCGGCAGCGAAAGCCCGATCGTCAAGGCTTTCCCCTATGCCATGGTGCTGGTGGGCATTCTTGGCGCGCTGTTTGCGATCCAGGTCAAGAGATCCAAGCCCGCTCTCTACGCCTCCCTTGGAAAGGTCTTCGAATGAGTGCCGTTGTCGAACTTGCACCCGTCGATCGCCTTCTCGTTCTCGCGGTCGCGATCCTTGCCGGCGCAACACTGCTGGTTGCCGTTGAGGCGCACGCCTTCTGCTCAGTGTTCTGCATTCATCGAGGCACGATGATGATCGAGACGCAGATCTGCTCCGGTCGATCCTGATCACCGCAGCTAGCGACGCGCCATGGTGCGTCGTCTCTTCCGAAACCAAGAGGCCCAAAACCAAAGAGGTATATCCATGGACGCCGTTGTCGCAGTCACCCATCCGCTCGATCCTCTGAGCCTCGACGAGATCGCTTCTGCCGTTGCCATACTCAAGGATACGCAGACACTCGCACCCACCTTCCGCTTTCCGATAACTCGGCTGGAGGAGCCGACCAAGGCGGATCTTGCCGCCCATCGCTTGGGCGACAGGCTGCCGCGCCTCGCCTTCATCCTGGCGATGGATATCAGCAATGGAGAAACCTTCGAGGGCATCGTAGACCTGACTGCCGGCACGGTGTCCTCCTATATCCGGCTGCCTCTTGATGAACTGCCTTATGGCCAGCCGCCGGTCATGCTGTGCGAGTTCGAAACCGTTGAAGGCACCGTCAAATCCGATCCGCGCTGGATCGCTGCCGTCAAGAAGCGCGGCATTACCGACGAGGATATTCCGTTCATCCAGATCGATCCTTTTTCCTCGGGCTATTTTGGCCGCGAATTCGAGAAGGGAAAGCGCATCGTCCGCGCCGTATCCTATTGGCGCGAGGATATCCGTGACAACGGCTACGCGCATCCGATCGAGGGCGTGGTGGCGGTGGTTGATCTGATCACCAACCGAGTGGTCGATCTCGTCGACGATGAGAAGATCATTCCGGTTCCGAGGAAGAAGCGCAATTATGGCCGCGAAACCTTCCCTGAACCGCGGCCCGATCTTGCGCCGCTGCATATCGTTCAGCCGCAAGGGCCGAGCTTTACGGTCGACGGCTGGAAAGTCGAATGGCAGAACTGGAGTTTCCGTGTCGGTTTCACCCCGCGCGAGGGCCTCGTTCTGCATGAACTCGGCATCAGGGATCAGGGCAGGCTGAGACCCGTCGTCTTTCGCGCCAGTGTCACCGAAATGGTCGTGCCCTATGCCGATCCGACCGCGAACCACTATTGGAAGAGCGCCTTCGATGCCGGCGAATATGGTCTCGGACGCTTGGCCAATTGTCTCGAACTCGGCTGCGACTGCCTCGGCCATATTCACTATTTCGACGTGCCGGCGGCGGACGATTTCGGCCAGCCTTTCATGATGAAGAATGCCACCTGCATGCATGAGGAGGATTACGGCATCCTCTGGAAGCATTACGAATTCCGCAACGGTGTTTTCGAAGTGCGCCGTTCGCGCCGCCTCGTCATCTCCTTCTTCGCAACCGTCGGCAATTATGATTACGGCTTCTACTGGTATCTCTACCAGGACGGCACGATCCAGCTCGAAGCCAAGCTCACCGGCATCATCCAGACGGCGGCGGTCGCGACCGGCGAAACCTATCCATGGGGCGGCATGGTCGATGACAATCTCGGCGGTCCGACCCACCAGCATTTCTTCAATGCGCGCCTGCACATGGATGTCGACGGCGGCGACAATACGGTAACCGAGCATGAGTTCGTGCCGCGTCCCTGGGGTGAAGACAATCCCTATGGCAATGTCTTCGATACCAGGACGCGTGTACTGAAACGCGAACTTGATTCCCCGGCACTCGCCAATGGCGAGACCGGCCGTTACTGGAAAGTCTCCAACACCAACACAAAGAACAGCGTCGGCAAGGCGCCGGGCTACAAGATTGTCGTCATGCCGTCGCCGGTCATGCTTGCCCAGCCGGATTCGACCGTTGCCCGGCGCGGCGGCTTCGCCAAGAAACACATCTGGGTCACGGCCTTCGATGCCAGGGAAAAATATGCGAGCGGCGATTATCCGAACGTGCATGCCGGCGGCGACGGCCTGCCGGGTTATGTCCAGCAGAACCGCGAAATCGAGAATGCCGATGTCGTGCTCTGGCATTCCTTCGGCCATACCCATGTCTGCAAGCCCGAGGATTTTCCGATCATGCCCGTGGAATATGCCGGCTTCACGCTGAAACCGAACGGCTTCTTCGCATCCAACATCGCCATGGACCTGCCGCCGGAAGGAAACAGCCAGAGCGTCGACAATCGCCTGCAGCACTCGCCCGACGACACCGGAAACGGCTCCTGTTGCCACATGTAGAGCTTGGCAGCTTCGATGGCGTGTCCGCACTCTTCCTGATGCGACGATGGCGCTGTAGAGTGGCCGAAAGTGCACCCGGCCGCCCCACCCGGAGGATCCGTATGGCTGCGGTCTTGTTGTTCCACCACGCACAGGGACTGACTCCTGATGCGGGAGCGTTCGCGGCGTTCTTTGGGCGGGGCCTTAGGGTGTGGCGGTCGTCTACACGCGGCACGCCTTGAGTGGACCGTTTGATGGAGATCAAGCAATGGAAAGTTTATGGCTATCTCGCGCAAAACGTCTCCAAGCGATCGCTTCAACCGGGCTCTACTTTTGCAAGGACGAATTCGATCGTGAACGATACCAAGAGGTAGCGGACATCGCCCACGCGATGCTAGCCGATCTTGCCAATGTGCCGATCACACGCATCCCTGGTCTCGTATCTGATTTTGCCAAAGGCTATGCCACGCCGAAGATCGATGTTCGCGGAGCGTTGATCGAAGGAGGTAAAGTCCTTCTGGTGCGGGAAAAGAGCGACGGCCGATGGACCTTGCCCGGTGGGTTTGCGGATATTGGACGATCAGCGTCGGAAAATGTCGTCACCGAAATACATGAAGAAGCCGGCCTTCAGGTTTCGGCCACCCACTTGTACAGCGTGYGACATAAGGCGAAGGCCGCATATGACCCGGACGCAAGAGATTTCTATAAACTGTTCTTCCTCTGCGAGCGGTCGGGAGAGATGACGATGAAAGCGGGCATCGAAACATCGGAAGTCGGTTTCTTCGCACCTGCCGATCTCCCCGATCTGTCGCAAGGGCGCGTCCTGGAAAGCGATATTCGTTCCGCTTTTGCATTCCAAAATGGTGCCCAACGGTTTGCCACGTTCGATTAGCCGCGTCACCTCGGGGATTTCAGCCATKGACAACGCTCAAGGCAAGAAAGTGATCTTGGCATTCTTGCGCCGGCACACCCTGGCGGTGATCGCGACATCGCATGCGGACGGCAAGCCTGAAGCTGCGGTCATTGACTTTTCGGTGCGTGACAACCTCGAAATCGTGTTCGATACCTTCGAACAGACGCGCAAGTTCGAAAACCTGTCGGATAGAGGCAGCGTCGCACTTGTCGTCGGCTGGGACAAGAACATCACGGTGCAATATGAGGGCGATGCCATGAAGGTTTCCGCCTCCGAAGTGCAGGAATACCAGAAAGCGCATCTTGAAAGCGTTCCAGTCGAGGGAGAGTTTGTCGAGAAGGGCGCCGTGTTGTTTAAGGTCGTTCCTCGGTGGATACGATATTCCGATTTCACCAAAGACCCTGTCGAACGTTTAGAGCTCCGCTTTTAGGTTGCCACGCGAGCGTGCACTGAAGCTCCATCTGTTAACCCCAGCCCCAGAAGGGCCTTCCCAGGTTAAACCTTCAGAAGAGAATATCTTCTGTTGCCGATCCATCGCTCCGCGGCTATGTTACCCCCGTCGGAAAAGGCATGACTTGGTGTGGTTGGCCCAAGTCCTTTCGGAAACGAAAGCTCTGTTCCTTGCCTCGTGCATGAGTTCTCCACGACGAACACGGACGCTGCTCAAGCGTCCCACTGTTCGTCCGTGTGGTTCTCGAAACGACGAACTGCTCCGGTCGAACGACCATAAAGGAGTAGTTCATGCCCGATTTTCCCATGATTCATGATGTTGTGATTGCTGGTGCCGGCCCTGTCGGTCTGTTTCTCGCCTGCGAACTGCAGCTGGCCGGCCTCTCGGTGCTGGTGCTGGAGCAGGCCGAGGACCCGCATTCGCCGTTGAAACGGCTGCCGTTCGGCATGCGCGGCCTTTCCGCGCCGACCATCGAAGCCTTCTACCGTCGCGGGTTGCTGGATGACATCACAGCGCCGCAACGCGAAAAAGATCAATCGATTTCAGCGCATTGGATGCAACAGTCACGCCGCCCGGGCGGCCATTTCGCCGGCATTCAGTTCTTCCACGACACCATCGACACCTCGAAATGGCCCTATCGTCTGCCAGGTCCGGCCGGCACCAGCATGGCGGTCGAGATGGAGTACCTTGAATCCATCCTGGCCGCGCGCGCAAGCGCGATGGGTGTGGAGATCCGGCGCGGGCTCCGCGTCGACGGTTTCGACCAGTCGGATGAAGGGGTGACCGTTCGCGCCGGTGGCGACAGCTTTCGCGGACAATGGCTCATCGGCTGTGACGGCGGGCGCAGCATCGTGCGCAGGGCAGGCGGCTTTGAATTCGCAGGCACCGATCCCGAGTTCACCGGCTATTCCGTTCAACTCGAGATGGCCGATCCGGAGAAACTCGTTCCGGGCCGCCACTACACGCCGACGGGGATGTATACCTACCAAAAGCCCGGCATGATCGCGATGGTCGATTTCGACGGCGGCGCGTTCCACCGGACGCAGGCGATAACGCTCGCGCATGTGCAGTCGGTGCTGCGGCATGTTTCAGGCACCGATGTCACCCTGACGGGACTTGAGCTTGCCACCACCTGGACCGATCGCGCCTATCAGGCGACGGCTTACCGCAAGGGCAGGGTGCTGCTTGCGGGCGACGCCGCGCACATCCATTCCCCCTTGGGCGGCCAGGGCCTGAACCTCGGGCTTGGCGACGCGATGAATCTTGGATGGAAGCTTGCGGCGACGATCCGCGGCGATGCGCCGGACGGTCTGCTCGATAGCTATATCTGCGAACGGCATCCGGTGGGAGCTGAGATTCTCGACTGGTCGCGCGCCCAGGTCGCGCTGATGCGGCCAAGCCGGAGTTCGCGCGCGCTCGAAGCCATCATCCGCGATCTGATTGACACGCGCGACGGCGCGACATACTTCGCCGAGCGCGTCTGGGGTGTGTCTCTCCGCTACGATCTCGGCGGCAGTCACCCGCTGGTCGGCCGCAGCGCTCCCGATTTCGAGCTGGCCGACGGCACGAAGCTCGGCGATCATCTCAGGGAGGGCAAGGGCCTGCTTTTGGACTTTGACGCCGGCGCACCGCTGCAAGCACTGGCAGGCCGCTGGAATGGGATCACCTATGTCGCAGGCGATGCGAGGGATCGGATAGGGCTGAGCGCGCTGCTCGTGCGCCCCGACGGCTTCGTGGCGTGGGCTGGTGAGGCTGTGCCTGACGATGAGGAAGCCGCGCAGGCTGCATCGCGGTGGTTCGGCAAAGCCTGAAACTATGAATGGAGCAATCGATGTACAGGTCTCGGAAAGGTTCTTCAGCTTATCAGTCCGGTAGAGCGTCACGGAGGTTTCCCGCCTATCGGTTTTCGGCGGGTTTGCAGACGTTGCTTCGGCAACGTATCCGCACTCTTCCCGGCAAGGCGGCGACGCTGTAGAGTGGCGATGCGCCCGACCGTCCCACCCGGAGGCTCCTTATGGCTGAGATCCTGTTGTTCCATCACGCACAGGGGCTGACCCCGGGTGTGCGCTCGTTTGCCGACGATATCAGGGCAGCCGGTCACATCGTGCACACGCCTGATCTGTTTGACGGGCGCACATTCCCAAGTATCGAAGCGGGGATCGCCTATATCGGCGAGATCGGATTCGACGCCATGCGGGAGCGCGGCGTGCGCCTCGCCGACGAATTGCCGCCCACGCTCATCTATGCCGGGTTCTCCTTCGGTGTGCTGCCGGCGCAGAAGCTGGCGCAGACACGGCCCGGCTCCCGCGGGGCTCTGCTCTTCTACTCCTGCCTGCCGATCAGCGGCGAGTGGGCCTTCGGACCCTGGCCGGACGGCGTCGCGGTGCAGATTCACGGCATGGACAACGACCCGATTTTCGTCGGCGAGGGCGATATCGATGCGGCCCGCGAGATCGCGGAGACGGTCGAGGACGCGGAGCTTTTCCTGTACCCAGGCGATCAGCATTACTTCGCCGACAGCTCGCTGCCGTCCTATGACGCGGATGCGACTGCGCTGCTCACCCTCCGCGTGATCGAGTTCCTGAATCGCGTCTGATCCAGACATTCCGCGGGAGATCCGGTTTGGCTCTGATATAGCCGTCTTGAGATGGGTGCCGTTCATCCGGCAGCGCGGCTTTCGGCCCGGATCGGATTATTCGGACGTCACGCAGAAATTGTTGCCTTCGGGATCATTCAAGACCGTGTAGCCATCCGCTTCCCGGACGAAGGTCGCTCCGAGGGATAAAAGCCGTTCTACCTCCCTGGCCCGATCGGGGGCGGCAATATCGAGATGAAGTCGGTTGCGGGCGGGACGTTCCCCCTGGCGAAGGTGAAAGCAAAGGCGGGTTCCGGGACCTTCGACCATCACTGTCGGGTCAGTCTCGGGTGTCAATCCGAGAGCGGCAAGGCGGGCCAGTTCTTCGTCGTCATATGGCATCATGTCGTAGCCATCGAGCGCCTCCGCCCAGAACCGGGCGACACGCGAGGGAATGTCGCAATCAATGACGATTTCTTTCAGCCTTGCCATGGAACCCTTCAAGAATTGTTGGGCCGGCGACGGCAAACGCGTTCAACGAGAGCGCCACCGATGGCCGGCAGCAATGCGAAAAGCATGAGCTGCGGTGTCTCCGTCAGCGCCAACAGGCCAGATATGAGGAAGGCGACCAATAATCCTGCCAGCACCCCGGCTGCATAGGGTAGATAATCCTTCAAGAAAGCCTCCATCTTGTGCTGATCTCAAACAGAAGGGGCATTATTGGCTTGAGATAGAGATCTTTGCGGTATCGGCAATGGCTGGTTGCGGCCGAACCTCACGTCGTCCGATTGGTTTATGCGGAATGCCACCACGTTGGTTTACGGGGCAGGTCGACCCAAACGACGTGAGCCGGTGCACGTGTTTTGCAGGAGACGACCGATTTCTTTCGCGCTATGAAGGCTGACCGCATATCCCCGCTACATCCGACACCGAGGTCCTTCACATGGCTTTGAAAATCCTTTTCGTTGGCGGTACCGGCCAGATTTCATATCCATGCGTCGAGCGCGCCGTGGTTCAGGGCCACGATGTCAACGTCTATAACCGCGGTTTGAGAGGCGACCCATTGCCTGCGGGGGTTACTTCGATCGTCGGCGATCTCGCGGCGCCCGCCTATGCAGACTTGGCCGAGGCCAAGTACGACGTCGTGTGTCAGTTCATTGCCTTTACACCCGATCAGATCGCGCGTGACATCGATGTGTTTTCCGGGCACTGCGGCCAATACATCTTCATCTCTTCGGCCTCGGCTTATGAAAAGCCGCCGCGCCACTACGTGATTACCGAGCAGACACCGGCGATCAACCCCTACTGGCGCTATAGCCAGGACAAGATTGCCTGCGAGACGCTGCTCAAGAACTCCGAGAATCTCGCCTGGACCATCGTCCGTCCCAGTCACACTGTTCGCACCGGCCTGCCGATCATGATGGGCGACAGCGATGTCATGGCGAGACGCATGCTGGATGGCGAGCCCACCATCGTGGCGGGCGATGGCCACACGCCCTGGACACTGACCCGCTCGGTTGATTTCGCGGTGCCGTTTGTCGGGCTTTTCGGCAAGCCGGCGGCGTTGAACGAGATTTTCCACATCACCTCCGACCGCGCTCATATCTGGAATGATATTCAAAAGACGATCGCCAGATTGTTAGGCGTCGAGGCCAGGATCGTCCACGTACCGACGGACACCTTGATCAAGTACAATCCGGAATGGGTTGGTCCGTTGCTCGGCGACAAGGCATGGTCGGCGATCTTTGACAATTCAAAAGTCAAAAGCGTGGTGGGCGAGTTCACCTGCGCCGAGAGCCTTGATGAAATTCTGGCGGAGCCGATCATGCATCTCAAGCAGCGCCTGGCCAAGAACCGCCCGCCAAGGGACGATCTTGATGCTTTGGTCGATCGGATTTGCGCTGCGCAAAGCGCTCTCGGCTAGGCCGGTCCTCGTAGAGCAACTTTCCGAAAGACACGGCGCAGACGGTCGTGCCCGCGCTGATCACCCGGACTTGCGATGTCGCCGATCTCGACAGCCTGTCGGGTTGGCTGGAAAACAACCATACCCACCTGAACGGCGGGTTGAGACTTGTGGCCRGCGACCCGAAGGGCCGGGCGAGGGTATCACGGTATGCAGTTCACAAAAAATCCCAGCCTAAAACACGTCCTAAAACATGATGAAGGTCGCGCCGGCGGAGGATCTCGGCAATGATGGCCATCTGTTTGCCACTCCGATCCTGCAGGCCATGCTGTTCATTCCGCTTCCCTTCGTCGTTGCTCTTCTGCTGCTCATCCTCTTCGTCACCGTTCTCAGGCGCGACGAGGAGGCGCAGCCCAACCGGTCGTTTCTGGCACTGATCCTGCTTGCCGTGCTGCAATCCGTCCTCTCCGGCCTGCGTTGGGGCTACGGGGTGCAGGCGGTGAGCGTGATCGCGCCGGTCACCGCGGCGATGGTGCCGCCGCTTGCCTATGCCGGGGTTTCCAGTCTGGTGAAGACGAGCCGGCGGTCGCTCGCGGCGCGGATTACGCTGCATGCCGTGCCCGCCGCCGTCATCCTCTTGTTGATGGTGGTCTGGCGGGATGTGATCGATCTCGCGCTGGTGCTTGTTTTCGTCGGTTATGCCCTGGCGATCCTGCTTCTGATGCGGCCGGGCGCGGATGCGCTTCGGCTTGCGCCCTTCGAGGGAGCGGTGCCGGCCTATCGGGCAATCATCTTCGCGGCGGCGGCGCTATGCCTGTCGGCCTCGGTCGATATCTTCGTGTTTCTCGACTTCACTTGGGCGCATGGCGAGCATGCGCTGACGCTGATCAGCCTGAGCAACCTCGCCGTCCTCGTCATCCTCGGCATCGCGGCAGCCGCCGCCAGCCGAAGCCGGGCGCCCGCCGAGACGGCGGAGGCGGCGCTGAAGCCCGAAACGACGGAGGATAAGGAGACGATCGCCATGGTCGATGCATTGATGGACGCGAGGAAACTCTATCGCGACGCCAATCTCAATCTCGACCGGCTGGCCCGCAAGGCCGGCATTCCCGCCCGCCAGATCTCCACGGCGATCAACCGGGCGATGGACAAGAACGTCTCGCAATATGTCAATGACTACAGGATCGGCGAGGCCTGCCGGCTGCTTGCAGTGACCCAGAAATCGGTGACCGAGGTGATGTTCGAGGTCGGCTTCCAGACCAAATCCAACTTTAACCGCGAGTTTCGCCGCGTGACGGATATGACGCCGGTTGCCTGGCGGGAGAAGAAGGCAGAGCGGTGAGGAGCAGGCCCGACGGGGCTTTGGTCCTCGTCAGGTTCGCTTGCCTATAACGCCCAGATGGGTGTGGCTGAAGGCGGATGCGTATTTCAATCCATAACCCAGGCTTCGGTCAAAGCCGGCATGAGCCGCCAGAATGAGGGCGACCTGCCAGAGCAGGTCGATGCCCAGCAGCCAGCTCGCGCCGGCGAGCAGTATGGCCGAGATGTAGCTGTGAACCATATTGTAGACGATCGCTCCCAGCCGGGCATTGAGAGCATAGGCCGCGAAGCTGAGATCCGGCGTGAAGAACAGAATGGCATAGAGCCAGGGGTTGCCGCCGGAGACGAAATAGGCCGTTGTCGCGGCCGCCATGATCGCGAAAGCCTCGAGCCGCAGCACCTCACGGACGCCGCCGGTCACTGATCCTGCGGAAGGAGAAATGATGTTCGCTGCCTGGTTCATCGGTCCTGTTCCTTCATGACAATTGTCGCCGCGCTGCTGGCGACCTGATGCGGGATTTCCTAGCATGAACATTGCGGGCGCCAAATTCGCGATCGATGAATAAGCGCCATACATATTTGTATCTTTGGCTCGTAGGTACTGACGTTTTCGAATGCCAAAATCCCATTCGTCTGGATGGTCATTGCCGTACAATTCCGCAATTATGAACGACGTGCCGTGCCGGCCCTGCGCCGGGGATGGATGAGAGGTCGCTGCCACACATATCTTCTCCGGCGGGGAGAAGAGCTGGCAGGCGAATGAAGGGGTGAGCAGTGGAACTGCGAATGCTCGGAGCGTAAGCGAAGGGCAATGAAGGGCTTGCCGTGTGGCTCGCTCATCCGACCCTCGGGCCACCGACGGGGAGGCTCGACCCGTCCCACGGACTCCCGGAGAAGAAGCGAGCAAGCCTCAGCCTCCGACAATTGCCGCCATCACGTACACAATCGCGATCGAGGACTGTCAGAAACGCGTTCGAGGTCGCGGTTTTGCTGCCGTTGGTCATTCTGGCGGCATGAACACGACAGCAGAACATGATCGAGACCTTGCCGCCAAGCTGAGATCACTTTCGATCGAGCCTGCGCCCTTCAAGACAGAGCCGCCGGAGCCCAGTGTCCGGCGGCGTGTGATCCCCGGAGCAATGCTGGCCCTTGCCGCGACGGCATCGCTGGCGGTGGTTCTTTTCTATCGGCCCGATACGCTGGAGCGCATCGAGACTGTGCTTGCGGGTTTCATAGGCAAGGACGGCGCCGCAATATCCGTCGATGGAACCGACGTGTCCGCCGCCGATCCGATCCGGGCTCTGCCTTCCAATAATCCAGCGGACAGGGCATTGCCGCCCCGGGAAGTCACCGGCTCCGGCTACGTCGTGGCACCCGAAATAGCGACCGTCTTCTCCAAATATGAGGGCCGGATCGTTGCCGTCGAAGTCGATGCGGGCGACAGGGTCGTAGCGGGCCAGGTGCTGGTGCGGCTCGATGATGCCRGCGCCCGCTTTGCGCTTCAAGGTGCCGAGATCGCCCGGCAATCGGCGGAGCTGGCGCTGACGGCGAAGACTATTGAATTGGCGCAGGCGCGGTCTTCCCTCACGCGCACAGAGCGGCTGGCCGGGCGCGATGCGATGTCGGCGCAGACGCTGGAGGAGGCGAAGACGGCGTTCGACACTGCCGAAAATACCGCCCTGCAGGCACGGCAGGACGTGGCCAAGGCCGATCTCGATATCGACAGGGCGCGCGAGCAGGTGGAGGCGCTGACCGTCCGGGCGCCAATATCAGGCACCGTTACGCGGCTTACCGCGCATGCCGGCGACACCGTACTGTCGCGCGAGGACAGCGTGCGGGAGAATGAAAGCCTGCTTGCGATTGCCGACATGGCAAAGATGGTCATCGATGCCGATGTGGCCGAGGCGAATATCGCGTTGATGCGGCCAGGCTTGCGTGGCGAGGCGGTGCTCGACGGCTTTCCCGACCGGCCCTTTGCGGTCGAAGTATCGAAGATCGCGCCGATGATTTCGCGGGAGAAGGGGACGGTGACGCTTCGCCTGTCACTTTCCTCACCGCCGTCAGACATGCGCCCCGCCATGGCCGCGCGCATCCGCCTTGTGGTGGGTGAGGCCGGGGATAGCACAGACAATCAGCAAGGAGTAGAGCGATGACCGACACTCAAGAACCCTATATCGCGCTTCGCGGCGTCAGGAAGGCATTCAAGATCGGCGCGGAGACGATTCCGATCTTTTCCGGACTCGACCTTTCCATAGGACGCGGCGATTTCGTCGCCGTCATGGGCCCGTCAGGCTCGGGGAAATCGACACTGCTCAACATGCTCGGCGGCATCGACAGCCCCGACGGAGGTGAGATCAGGATCGGCCGCAGCCATATCGAGCAGATGGGGGAAGGCGCCAGAGCCGCCTGGCGGGCACACAGCATGGGCATTATCTTCCAGTTCTACAATCTGCTGCCGATGCTGAATGCGGGCGAGAATATCGAGCTGCCGCTGCTGTTGAAGCCGCTCAAGCGGAAGGAGCGGCGGGCGCGCGTCGAGACCGTCATGGATCTGGTCGGGCTCTCCGGGCGGCAGCGGCAGTTTCCATCCAGCATGTCCGGCGGGCAGCAGCAGCGCGTCGGCATTGCACGCGCAATCGTCAGCGATCCGGATCTCTTGCTCTGCGACGAACCGACCGGCGATCTCGACCGGAGGTCTGCAAACGATATCCTGGAGATGCTCGGCTTTCTTAATCAAGAACTGCGGAAGACCATCATTATGGTGACGCATGATCCCGAGGCGGCTTCCTTTGCCCGGCGCACGCTGCATCTCAACAAGGGCGAATTCGTCGAGCAGGAAAGGTTGGCCCAATGACCTTCTTCCAGCTGATGCGCCGCAATGCCTGGCGCAAGCCGCTCAGGGCCACGCTTCTGATGTTCTCGGTCGGTGTCGCCTTCCTGATCTATGGGCTGACGGCGAGCTTCCTCAGCGGCTCGCAAGGGGCAGCCGGGGCGAGCGATACGCTGCTCGGCGTCTTCAACAGATCGGGGCGGGCGCAGCCGCTGCCGCTTGCCTATCTCAATAGGATCGCCGCCGATAGCGATGTCGCCGCCGTCGCCTACATGACGCGCATGCGGGGCTTCGTCGATGTCGAGAAGAATGTCGTGATGACGAGCGCGGTCGATCCACGATTGATCGCCGCGGCCAATGGCGACGAGCTCGGGCTGACGCCGCAGCTGATATCAGTGCTGGAAGAGGGCCGTGACCGGGTGCTGATCGGTCGGGCGCTGGCGGAGGCGCAGGGCTGGTCGGTCGGCCAGCACATCGGGGTCACCAGCCACCTGACAAGGGAAGACGGTAGCCGCAACTGGAGTTTTGAGATCGCCGGCATCTTCGAAGGGGCCGACGCCAGCACCGACACCTATTTCATGATCGCCCGCTATGATGCCGTCAATGCGGCGCGCGCCCGCGGCAAGGATACAGTCGATGGCTTCGTGGTGCGACCGCGACCGGGCGTTTCATCCGGCGTGCTGGCGGCAAGGATCGACGCGCTGTTTGCCAATTCGGCGGCACCGACGCGCACTCAATCGGAAAAGCAGTTCCTCGAGGCTTTCCTGCGGCAGTTCGCTGATATCGGGCTAATCGTCAGCCTCGTCGTCGGCGTGGCCTTCGTGACCATCCTGATGATCGCGGTCAACACCATGCTCTTTGCGGTGAGGGAACGCAGCTTCGAAATCGGCGTCATGAAGGTGCTCGGCTTTTCCAGCGAGCGCATCATGGCACTGATCCTCGGCGAGACGCTGTTCATCTTCGCCGCCGGCGGCGCGGGCGGGCTTGTGCTAGCCAAGCTCGCGACGGTCTTGACTGGGCCGGAATTCGGCCTCGCCTTCACCTCGTCCGTGCTGCTGAAATCCGTCGCCATCATCGCCGGCCTCGGGCTCGCGACCGGGCTGCTGCCTGCCGCCAATGCCATGCGCCTGCCCATCGTCAACGCCTTCAGATCGAGATAGTCCAATGTCATCAGCGCTCAAGCAGATCTTTCTCATGATCAGAGTCAATCTCGGCAGCCTGCCGCGGCGGGTGTGGATCTCGCTGTCGATGGTGTTGTCGGTGGCCCTGGTGGTGGCGGTGCTTGCGGGTTTTCTCGCCATGGCCAGGGGCTTCGAGGCGGCGCTTCAAGGCACGGGTTCGCCTGGCATCGCCGTCATTCTCGGCGGCGGCACCAACCAGGAGACCGGCTCGGATGTGCCGGCGGAGGCAATCCGCAGCCTGACCGCCACGACCGGTGAGATCGGCGTGGCGCGGAATGCCGCGGGCGGCTTGGCGCCCGCGGGCGAACTGGCGCTGTCGCGCGAGATCGTCGTTCCCGTCGATGTCGTCAGGGCCAGCGACGGCGTTGAGCAGACGCTGTCGCTGCGGGGCATGGATCTGGCCGGCCCCGGCTTGCGCGACCGCGCCACGCTCTCCCAAGGGCGGCTGTTTTCGCCATGTGCGCGCGAAATCGTCGTCGGCGGCCGCATCGCCGATGAATCCTCCGGCTTCGCCGTCGGCGACAAAGTACGGCTCGGCGCGATGGACTGGACGGTGACAGGGCATTTCACGTCAGGCGGCAGCGCCTTCGAATCCGAGATCTGGGCGGATCTGGAGGCGGTGCAATCCGCCTTCGACCGGCAGGGACAGGTGCAGAGCCTGCACGTGCGGCTTGAAGGCGCAAGCGGACTGGCGGCGCTGCGCGAGCATCTTTCGGCCCTTCCCGGCGCACCTCTCACCGCCGTCTCCGAGGCCGAGCTCTATGCGGCGCAATCCGAGCGCACCAGCAGCCTCATCCACCTGTTCGGCTGGCCGCTGGCGCTGCTGATGGCGGTCGGCGCCACCGCTGGCGCTTTGAATACTATGATGAGCTCGGTCTCCGACCGCACCGTCGAAATCTCAACGCTGCGCCTGCTTGGCTTCGGCCGCCTGCCGGCCTTTGCTGCGACCTGGGTCGAGGCCGTGGCTCTCTCGATATCAGGCGCCGCCCTCGGCATCCTCGCCTCCCGGCTCGCCTTCAACGGCTGGCAGGCCAGCACGATGGGCGCCAACAATTCCAAGATGGCCTTCCAACTCGACGTCACCACCGATGTCGCGCTCACCGCCGGGCTGCTGGGGCTTGCAATCGGCATCATCGGCGGGGCGTTGCCCGCGCTGGCGGCGACACGGCTGCCGTTGACTTCGGCTTTGCGGGCGAGGGGATAGAGGCTGGTTGTCTAAACCTTCCGGGSGGGTCACATCATCGCGGCGACCGTCCTGATCGGCCCGAAGGAGACATCCGCTACAGTCGGAGCGCCGCCGCCTCATCTGTGCAGCCCACGGAAACTGTGGCATAACTGAGCCATGGCAATGAATGTCTTGGCGGTCCATCGCGACACGGTCGGGACGGAACAGGCGGCAGGCAATTCGCTTGCCGCCGCCTATTCCGTGGGTGTTCTCTGCTGGCTGCTGTCGGCAGGCGTCTATATCGCCGCGAAATGGGTTTCTTCGGAGATGCCGCCCTGGGCGCTCTGTTTCTGGCGCGTGCTGATCGCCTTCGCGATCCTGATGCCGATCGTGCGCCGGCATTTCGGCGACATGGTCGCGCTGGTGCGGGCTCGCGCCCTCGAACTGCTTGCGATTGGCGGTGTGGGACTGGCGATCTGCCAGGGCATGATTTTCGTCGGTCTCGAACATGCCGATGCCACCACTGCCGGCATCATCATCGCCCTGATCCCGATCATCACCATGATCCTTGCCCGTTTGATGCTAGCCGAGCCGATGGGACGCTGGCAGGTGATCGGATCGATCTTGGCCTTTCTCGGGATCGTGGTCATCATCATCAAGGGCAGTCCGGCCGCGCTGATGCGGCTCGACTTCAACCCGGGTGAACTGTGGATCGTCGCTGGCGCGTTCTGTTTCAGCCTCTATACCGTCCTGCTCCGCCGCGCGAAATTCGATATGAATCGCCTTGCGCTCCTGGTGCTGCTGCTCGGCGCGGCGGTGCTGACGGCGCTGCCCTTCTACCTGTTCGAGCTATTCTCAGACGAGCGCTCGACGCTCAACGGCAGCGGGCTCATCGCGCTCGCCTATGTCGCGATCCCCGGCGGGGCGGTCATGTACTACCTCTTCAATCGTAGTATCGAGGCCCTGGGAGCGGCTCGGGCCGGTGTCCTCCTCTACACTCAGACCATCTTCATCGCCGTGCTCGCCTATCTGATCCTCGGCGAGCAGTTGCAACGCTATCACCTCGAAGGCGCGGCACTCATCATCGCCGGCTTGCTTCTCATCATCCTGCTGAAGCCGAAAATCAAGGCCGAAGCGGCTACTGCATAATTCCTTAAATCGGAATCGATTTAAGGATAAAATTATGCAGCAATTCAAAGTGCTACAGCGTCCTTTGCGCGTCTGAAAAGACGCGCGGCGCTGTAGGGCCTGAGGTCTCCCCATCGCTGCGACATGGTTGCCGCTGACCTCGGCTTTCAGGGCGAGGGGGTAGGGTTTCACCTTGGAGTGCGCCTTTCGCTTACGCTCAAGGCGTTCGTCGCTAGCGCTCCTCACGCCTTGAGCGCAAGCGAAGGCAAGAATCACATGGCGTACAGACCGAAGGCGACGTGCGCCTCGCGCAAACACGCCGCGATTTATTCACCTCGAAGTCGCCGATTTCTCGGCCCAAGTTGTAACTTTCGTCACACCAGGCAATTGCCTGTGGAATGAGGCTCGCGAACCCGCCCGCTGCCCCATTGACAACATCTTATCGCCTTCTTGCCGTGGCCGGTTGCCCCCCGCCGCATCCGATCGGCCGATTCTGGGCGATCCCGGCGGCGACATTAGCGATCCGACGAATAGGGCAACATGGCGATATGACAATCTACTATGTGAACTCAGCAACTGGCTCCGACCGCAACGGTGGAACGGGCCAGAACTCGGCTTTTGCGACTTTGTCCAAAGTGGAATCCTTGAAACTGAAACCCGGCGACAGCGTGCTTCTTGCCAAGGGGAGCGTGTTCAACGAGCAGTTCGATATCAAATATTCCGGCAGCGAGAGTGCGCCGATCAAGATCGGCAGTTACGGGACGGGGGCTGCGCCCGTCATCCACAGCAGCGGCGACGGCATCCACAGTCTCTATGCCTCGAACATCGTCATCGAGAACCTGAAGATATCGAATACAGCAGGTGCGGGCATCTATGGCGGCAGTGTCACGAACTGGACGGTCCGCGACGTCGAGATCGCCAAGACGGGATTGTCGGAAAACGCAGGCGCCGTCACCTTCCGGAGCAGCAAGAACGTCACGATCGAAGACAGCAAGATATCGGACGTCAGAGGCGACGGCTTCTGGATCGAAAAGGTCACCGGCATCAAGCTTCTCAACAATACCGTCACCAACGCCCATGGCGCGACGGCCGATGCCGTGCAGATGAACGACAGCAGCAACATTCTGATCCGCGGCAATCATCTCGACCAGACACATGCCGATAGTCCGAAGGGCGTCATCGCCCTCGTCAGGCCGGTGAATGCCGTGGTCGAGGACAATACGCTCACCGGCGGCAGCTTTGGCATCAGCGCGCAGGCCGGCAAGAATGTTGCCATCCGCGACAACGACATATCGGGTTTTCACGGCTACAGCTGGTCCTTTGCCGTCGGTCTCGGCGACACGGGCGATACGAGAGACTACGATATCGCGGGCAACCACATCCATGACGGCGCCTGGGGCGTGGTCATCTCCGCTGCCGGCAGCCCGAGCTACGACCGCACGAATATCAAGGTCCACGACAATGTCTTCGACGACCTCTCACAGGCGGCGTTGAAGGTCGACAGGCCGGCATCCGGCTCCTTTTCCAACAATACCATCGAGAGCGGCGTCACGGCCACCAGCATATCGCCTTCCATCGTCGACGCCCACACCTTCTCCGTCAGCAACAACCATACGGTTGCCAATGTCGAGACGGCGCTGGCGAGCCCGGTTGCCAAGACTGCCGCAGCAACGGAGGCGGCGGCGGATCCGGCAGTTGTCGCTGTCCATGACAATTTGAAGATCCTCAGCGATACGGGTGCTGCCCATCATGGCAATCTTCTCGAAAACGACAGCTCGGACAATGACACCCTGGTGCTTCGCCGCTTCGGGGATGAAACTGTCGGCAAGCACGGCCTTACGCTGACCGGGGAATACGGTGACATCCACGTGGACAGAGAAGGCAACTATGCCTACACGCTCGATGAAACGAAGCTCCCCACCGACCATAGCGGACACGTGAGCGAGTCCTTCAGTTACGGGGTCAACGATGGAACCTCGCATCATAGCGACGGGGATACGCTGACCGTCTTGATCCACCTGGATGGCTTGCTGAGCTGAGGTGAGGGTGCCGGGAGCGGCGCTACGCCGGGGGAGGCGTGACTCCCCCGGGGAGGCGTCGCTTCCACTCCCCGGGGAAGCGTTGCTCTTGCCACCAAATGGCTCCGCGGCGCCCCTCATCCGGCTGCCCGCCGGGTGAGGGTAAGGGGCTGCAATACGGCCTCAACCTTTCCGGCTTGCGACTGACCTGAAACAGGACATCTACACCTCCTGCGACCATACGTCGCCGAGGGGACGATTACCGTTCATTCACCTTTCGGTCGCTTTTTAGTAGATTGTTTTCGTATAAGTTGTCATCTCCAGGATATCGCCTCCGCCAGGCGTTCTCGAGACCAAGGCAGGCCCACAGGGTCTGCCGACCGTCGTGAAGGCAATATCGAAGGCCACGGCCTTTAGCCCCGACCGCATCCGATCCACGCGTCGCAGCCGATTCAGACGGCTGCGCGGCAATTCGAGAACAAGGCGATATGACAATCTATTATGTGAATCCAGCGACAGGCTCCAATGGCAACAGCGGAACGAGCGAGGCCACGCCGTTTTCGTCGTTCTGGGCGGTGGAAAACTTGAAGCTGCAGCCGGGCGACAGCGTGCTGCTCGCCGCCGGAAGCGTGTTCAACGACCAGCTCGACCTGAAATATTCCGGCACAGTGAGTGCCCCGATCACCATCGGCAGCTACGGTGTCGGCGATGCGCCAGTCATCCATAGCCCCGGCGACGGTATTCACAGCCTTTATGCATCGAACATCGTCATCGAGAATATCAAGATATCGGATACCGGCGGCGCGGCCATCTATGGCGGCTATGTTTCGAACTGGACCGTGCGTAATGTCGAGGTCGATCATACCGGCTTGGCAGGCAAAGCCGGTTCGATCACCTTCCGGACCGGCTCGAACATCACCATCGAAAACAGCACGATCAACGACGTGAACGGCGACGGCGTCTGGATCGAAAAAGTCAACGGCGTCAATTTTCTCAACAACACCGTCACCAACGCCCACGGCACTGCGGCAGAYGCCGTYCAGWTGAACGACAGCAGCAATATCCTGATCAGCGGCAACTACCTCGACCAGACGGGCGCAGCTACGCCGAAGGGGGTCATCGCGCTCGTTCGGCCCGTAAATGCCCTGGTCGAGGATAACGCGATTGTCGGTGGCGGCTTCGGGATCGGCGCACAAGCCGGCACCAACGTCGCCATCCACGACAACGATATTTCAGGTTATGGCGGCTACAGCTGGTCCTATGCCATCGGTCTCGGAGACACGGGCGACACGCGGGACTACGATATATCGGGCAATTACATCCATGACGGCGTATGGGGCGTGGCGATCAGTGCCGCCGGCACGACCAGTTACGTTCGCGAAGATATCAATATCTACGGCAATGTTTTCGATGACCTGTCCTCAGCGGCGCTGAAGGTCGACAGGCCGGCATCCGGCTCCTTCCACGACAATGTCATCGCCAGCGATGTCACGCCCTACAGCATCTCCCCCGCCATCATCGCCGCGAACACCTTTCCCGTCAGCAACAACACGACGCTCGACGAGGCCCAGGCGACGATGCTTGCGAGCAGCGATAGTCTCGCGGTCGGCGATGTGACGCACACGGACACGGCGCCTGCGCTTGTCGCAACCCATGACAGCCTGAAAATCGCCTCCGATCTGGACGCCGCCCATTATGGCAATCTCCTCGAAAACGACAGCTCGGCCAACGGAACCGTGCTGCTTCGCCGCTTCGAGGGCGAATTCGTCGACAAGGACGGCGTGACGCTGACCGGCAAATACGGCACCATCCATGTCGACAGTGACGGCGATTACACCTATACGGCCGATGCGGCGAAGCTCGCCGGGCTCAGCGGAGACGTGAGCGACACCTTCCACTACAAGATCTCCGATGGGACTTCGCTGCATTTCGACACGGATACTTTGAGCGTCTCCATCCATGTGAATGACTTGCTGAGCTGATAGGGATGCCGGCAGCAATTGGCGTTGCATCATCGCGGCGGCAGTCCGCCCAGCACTTGCGAAGTCTCATTGATCGCCGAGCAGGATCCTGATGACGTCGACTTCGATTTCCGCGCAGATGATCTCGTATTCGGTGATGATTGCGGAATCGGCCGATCTATCCCGGCGCATGCGATCGAGGACGGCGCAGGCTTCGCCGTAGGCGCCGCATAATTCGTAAAAATGGGGCTGGCTCGCCGCGGCTGTTCTGATCGTCGCCCGCGTCGCAGGCAGCCTCATCATCAGCCTGGCCAGCCCCTGTTCCGCGGCTTGCCGGGTGATATGGGCTACGCCTTCTTTCCTGACCATGCCGTCATTCCTCGCTGCCTGTGTTTTCCCATTCAGGGGGTACGCAAGACCCATCCCCTGAGTAGTACGCAGGAATGCTGCATCTGGTTTCATGTCGGATGAAGGATTAGCGTCGCATTGCTGCGCGTCTTCGACCGAGCTCGGCATTGCGGGACAATCGGCACTGCAATCCGACAGCCGGTGCTACCAGCGCAGGAGGCGGGGCCCGAGGAGGGCGCCGATTGCACCGGTCAAGAGGATGCCGAGCGAATACCAGAGGGTGACGAAGGGCAGGCCGTTTTCGGTGCAAAACCAGGAATAGACCCAGGCGCCGGATGCGCCGGCGGCAATGCCGGCGATGAAGCCTGTGATGCCGAGGTTGCTCGGCGCGCCGCCACGGAGAACCCAGGTATTTGCAATCAGGATCGGCATGGCAAATGCAAAGATCAGCAGCGGGCAATGCAGGGCGGAGGAGCCGAGCACCAGCACGGGATAACTTGCGGCCGGCGACAAAGCGAGCTGGATGACCGCCATGACCGCGAGAGCGAGTATGATGGCCGCGGCAATTCCGAAAAAGCGGCCTTCCGAGCCATCCGGCCGGGACAGGCGGTAAACGGCTGCGAAGGCGGCGATTGCGAGCAGGGCATTGTAGGCGGACTTGATCCAGAAGACCGGCAGCATTAGAGCCTGCGCCATATCGGTGCGAAGGCCGACGACGATAATCATCAGCAGCAGCGAGACTGCCAGAGCAGGCAGGATGGCGAGCGCGAAGCGGCGTTCGAGCGCACGTCTCGGCACCGGCTTCAGATCCCGGACAAGGCTGTCGATCACGTCCTCAGTCTCTCTCACATTCCACCTCGCAATCTTGCCGCCAGCGCCTTGATGCCCCTGTGAACGCCGACCTTGACCGCCGATTCCGACTGTCCGGTGCGGCTTGCCGTATCGGCAACCGACTGCCCCTCGAGCTTGACCTGCCGGATCAACTCCTGCTGGTGCTGCGGCAGGCCGTTCAACAGCCGTTCGACATCCATGCGCGCTGCAATCGCATCCTCCCTGAAGTCGTCTTCGATCTCCTCGTCCAGTTCTATTTCCGCCTTGTACCGGCTGCCATGCTTTCGGTGGTGGTCGATCAGCTTGTATCGGGCAATCGAGAAGAACCACGCAGTGAACGGCCGCTCCCTGTCATAGGTCGCCCGGCGCGAATGCAGCGCCAGCAACGTCTCCTGCACGAGATCTTCCGTGTCGGATTTCGCCGTCGCGCCGATCCGCCCGCCGTAATAACCGACGAGCAGGGTTCGCAACGTCACGAGCAGACGCCGATAGGCAGCCTCGTCCCCGTCGAGGGAAAGAAGCATCAGCATCTTCAGTGCTTGTTCCGAATGGGTGCTCGTCATGTCGTCTGCAATATCATTCGGGTGGATGACGCTTTGGTTACAGGCGGGTTCAAAAATCTTCCGGCGGCAATTCAAAGTGTACAGCGTCCTTTGCGCGTCTCGAAAAGACGCGCGGCGCTGTAGCGCTATCACATAAGCGTGAGGCTGTAACCGTCTTCGCAAGGGGATCGAATTCAGGACTGTGAGCCGTCGGCGGGTGCCGGCGGACATGTCAATCGATCCGAGGAGACCCTCATGACCAAGATCCTTTCCAGCCTTGCCGCCTGCACCTTCGTCATCGGCCTGTCGCTTGCCGGCGCCGCCAGCGCCCAGAGCAGCGATGCCATGAAGAAAGACAGCATGAAGACCGACACGATGTCGAAGGACGCCATGTCCAAGGATGCAATGTCGAAGGACGCAATGGCGACCGGCAGCACCAAAGCCGACTGCATGCACAATGCCGGCATGGAGAAGGACACGATGAAGAAGGACACGATGATGAAGGCCTGCGACGCGATGAAGTAAGTTTAGCCGCGGCCGCTGAAACTTTATCGTCGGCGGCCGCGTCTTTTCTCGCGAAGACCTTTCACGCCGATCCGGAGGAACTACAATGGCCACGACCGATGCCGGCATGGCGAGCGGACGCACGCTCTTCTACCGCCATGGCCTACTGGTGCGCCTGTCGCACTGGGTGAACGTGCTGTGCATGACGGTGCTGCTGTATAGCGGCCTGCAGATATTCAACGCCCATCCGGCGCTCTATTGGGGCCAGTATGGCGCCGACGACGATCCGTCCTTCATTTCCATGGAGGCGGAGCAGGAAGGCGATTCGCTGAAGGGCGTGATGCACTTGGGCGGATTGAGCTTTGACACGACGGGCGTTCTCGGGGTTTCGAATGTCGACGGCGAGGCTGCGGTGCGCGGTTTTCCAAACTGGCTGACCTTGCCGAGCTACCAGGATCTGGCATCGGGCCGGCGCTGGCATTTCTTCTTTGCCTGGCTGTTCGTCATCAACGGCTTCATCTATCTCGCTTATGGTTTTGTCAGCCGGCATTTCCGCCGCGATCTGCTGCCGGCGGCCGAAGAGCTGAAGCCTTCGCATCTCGGCCATGAGATCGTCAATCATGCCCGGCTGCGCTTTCCCAAAGGGCCTGAGGCCCGCCACTATAATACGCTGCAGAAACTCGCCTATGTCGCCGTGATCTTCGTGCTGCTGCCGCTGATGATCGGGACAGGGCTTACCATGTCGCCGGGCTTCAACGCGGTTGCGCCCTGGCTGCTCGATCTGTTCGGCGGCCGGCAATCGGCCCGCACGCTGCATTTCCTGACCGCCTTCTCGCTCGTCGCCTTCGTCGCCGTGCATGTGGCGATGGTGCTGGTTTCGGGCGTGTTCAACAATCTGCGCTCGATGGTCACCGGTTATTACGACATCGGGCAGGGAGGAAAGTCATGAGCCGTATCATTACCAGACGTCGCTTCCTGATCGGCGCGACCATGACGGCATCGGCGCTGGGGCTTGCCGGCTGCGATGCCCTCGTCGAAAACGATCGAACGAAATCGGTGCTGAAGATCGCCGAAGGCTTCAGCATGAAGACGCAGCGCTTCCTGCTCGGCGACGACGCGCTCGCCCGCGAATTCACGGAAGCCGATATCTCGCCGACCTTCCGGGCCAACGGCACGAGCATGCCGGATAATGCCCGCTATATCGACTGGATGAACCAGCGGTTTTCAAGCTGGAAGCTCGAGGTCGGCGGGTTGGTCGACAGGCCGATGCAGCTGTCGCTGGCGGATCTGAAAGCCCTGCCGGCCCGCACGCAGATCACGAGGCATGACTGCGTCGAAGGCTGGAGCGCGATCGGCAAATGGACTGGCGTGCCGCTCGGAGCGCTGCTGCAAGCGGCCGGTCTGAAACCCGAAGCCCGCTACATTGTTTTCCACTGCGCCGACGAATACGAAAAGACGCTCGACGGCAGCGGCTGGTATTATGAGAGCATTGATCTGATCGATGCGTTCCACCCCCAGACGATCCTTGCCCATACCATGAACGGCCGCGATCTCGAAGTCGCCCATGGTGCGCCGCTCCGGCTCCGAGTCGAACGCCAGCTCGGCTACAAGCAGGCAAAGTACCTGACCGGCATCGAAGCCGTCGCCGATCTCGGCCAGCTTTACGGCGGCAATGGCGGCTTCTGGGAGGATCGCGGTTATGAGTGGTATGCGGGCATATAGGCAGTGTTCTCCGACCGACATGCCGACCTTGACCTTTTCCTCGTGCCGGATTCCACGGCCGGAGGTCGTCGTGGTCGAGGGTGCGAAAATCCCGCTGCTCCCTCTCAGGCAGAGAGACCGATCGTGATGGTGGCGGACAGCACGCCGCCATCGAGCTTTTCGAAATCGAACATGTGATCGGCCGCATCCTCTGGAATGATACCGTCTTCGTCGTTGCGCGTATCGCGGGCAGGGCGCCCGAGATAATCAGGATGCTCGCCATAGATGATGTCGCTCAGCGCATCGTCGAAATAGATCTGGCTGACGAGAAGCTCCTTGCCGTCGACAAGGATGCGGCAATGAACATGCGGCGTGCGGCCCTTGTACCATCCGGGATAGGCCGTCAGGAAGCTTGCCTGCCCCTTGGCATCCGTCAGCTGGCGGCCGCGGAAGGCAAGACCGCTGATCGCCTCGACATCGCCGAAGGTACACATCTCCGCAGCCTCGCGGCCGGAATAGATGCCGCGGTGATCGGTATGCCAGATTTCGATATCGGCATTTTCGATCGGCCGGCAATCGGCGGCATGGACGATCCTAATGGCCAACCGCAAAGGCAGCCCGGCCTTTCCTTCCGAAACGTCCTGACGGGCCGGGACATTGTTGACATGACAGGGGCCAAGGGTCTGGGCGACGGTGACGACGCAGTTCGGACGGCTGCGGAAGAGCGGCTCGGGCAGCTTTTCCAAGGCGATCGACTTTGTGCCGCCGTTTACGAAATCGGTTCCCCTCCAGTCGAATGTCCGGGCGGCAACAGTGATATGCCGCCGTGGCCAGATTGCCGCCGCAGCCACGAATGATGCGACAATGGCCGTACCTCCAAGCACAAGGGTCCGTCTTTTCATCTATTTCCTTTCCTGAAGACGCAGGATTTAAGGAGGATGCGCAGGAAACTCCAATTAAATCCAGGCAATGATCGATGGCAACGCGATCATCGGCGTCAGATGTCTGCCGAGACAGTAGGCTGCGGTCCCGAAGCGGCGATTCCGTCCGGCGCATTGACGAGAAAGCGTATTCTGCCGATGCTAGCACACGGACGGGTTGCTCTAAGCCGTCCACTGGGATTCGTCGCGAAAATGCAGGGTAACGCTTTGAATTGTTGTGCAATTCTTTGAAACGACTCCAGATTTGAATTATGCAGAAGGTATCCGAAATTCGTTGCTGAGCCGGGGCAGAGGCACATGGAACCAACCCACTTATTCGAGCTCGTCATCGCGATGTTTCTGGCGATCATCGCGCTGCACTATGCCGCCCACCGGCTCGGACTGCCGCCGTCCGTCGCGCTGCTGACTGGGGGCGCCTTGCTGGCCTTTGTACCGGGGTTGCCGGCGATATCAGTCGATCCGGAGCTGGTGCTCGTCATCTTCCTGCCGCCGTTGTTGATGGACGGCGCCTGGTCCATTGCTGTGGCGCGGTTGCGGCGGCATGTGATCGGCATCGCCTCGCTTGCCGTCGGCGCGGTGTTCTTCACCTGCGCGGTCGTCGCCGTCGTCGCCCATCTGATCTTTCCATCGATTCCCTGGGCAGCTTGCGCAGCCCTTGGCGCGATCGTTGCGCCGCCGGATGCGGTTGCGGCGCGTGCCGTGCTGCAGCGCGTCAGGCTGCCGCGGCGGCTTCAGATTCTGCTGGAAGGCGAGAGCCTCCTCAACGATGCGAGCGGCCTGGTGCTCTTCCGTTTCGCCGTTGCCGCTGCCGCAACGGGCGCCTTCAGCGCGGCGGAGGCGGGCGGCAGTTTCCTCGTGCTGGCGCTCGGCGGCGCCGTCGTCGGCATCGTCGTGGGAACGGCGTGGTTCAAGCTCGTCCGGCTCCTCGGCGACGAATATCTCATCATCGCAGCCTCGGTGCTGCTCGGCTGGATTGCCTATCTCGCCGGAGAGCAACTGCATGTTTCCGGCGTCATCGCCACCGTGACCGCGGGTCTGATCATGAGTTGGCACCAGCACACCGTGCTATCCGCCGCGATGCGCATGCGCGGCACCTCGTTCTGGACGGTGATGATCTTCCTGATGGAGGCGGCGGTCTTCATCCTGATCGGACTGTCGCTTCGCGATGTCGTCGAACGCGGCGGGGGCTTTACCACCGTTATCGCGACGATGGGGCTGCCGATGCTGGCGATCCTCATCGCGCTCGTTCTGGCGCGTTTTGCCTGGGTCTTCGCCTGCGATTTCGTCGTCAGGTTCTGTGCCGCCATGGGGTTTGCGCGCGCCCGGCCGCTCGGCGTCGGCGGCGCTGCGGTTCTCAGCTGGGCGGGCGTGCGCGGCGTGGTGACGCTCGCTTTGGCACTGAGCTTGCCCGAGGGATTCCCGGGCCGCGACTTCATTCTCGTCACGTCCTTCGCCGTGATCCTCGGCACCGTGCTCATCCAGGGCACGACATTGGGGCGGGTGATCGCCTGGGCGCGGCTGGTGGAGCCGGAGTCGGAACGGGCGCGGCTGACGATGAGCCAGGCCGAAGCCGCC
The DNA here is from genome assembly GCF_056399245.1 of Rhizobium sp. 01N447_2. NCBI lineage: Bacteria > Pseudomonadati > Pseudomonadota > Alphaproteobacteria > Hyphomicrobiales > Rhizobiaceae > Rhizobium > Rhizobium sp. 01N447_2. Next base: position 190,280 of record NZ_JBFTQY010000018.1, on the reverse strand, counting down.
ATGGCGCAGGCACAGGTTGGGGTCGTCCAGAACCTGGCCTACGACGCGGAGGGAAAACTCATCCACCCGCAATTGCTGGAGCGTTACCAGCGCCGCGCCACGTCGATCATCGACTACGCCGAGAAAACCGAGCAATACATGCCGGTGCTCCATGCGCATTTCGACGTCATTCTCGAAGCGGTTGCCATCGGGCGTCGGGAACTCATACGCCTCCATCGCGCTGGCGAGATCGACGACGAGACGCTGCTGGAGCTGGAACGGGATCTCGATCTCGAGGAACTGAGCGCGATCTCGGCGAAGGCGTGAGGTTCAGCGCCTCGCGTCTTCGGCTTCAACGCATTGCGATATGAGGCTGAAACAAGCGCGGTCCGGACGCCGTCGCCGGGTGGCGTCCTGCTCTAAATGGCGATCTGTTCGCCGAGTTCGACGACGCGGTTGGATGGCAGGTTGAAGTAATCGGAAGGATCAATCGCCAAGCCTTCCAGCGCCATGAATATGCGCTCCTGCCAGGCGGGCAGCCCGGTGTTCGGCGTCCTGACGAGGTTCCGGCGGCCGAGATAGAAGGAAGTCCTCATGATCTCGAACTTGAAGCCGCCCTCCCGGCAGAGAGCCAATGCCCTGGTGACGTCGGGGTCATCCATGAAGCCGAAGGTGATATCGAGGCGCACGAAACGCGGCGAGAGCTGGCTGATCTTGATGCGTCTGATATCGGGGACATAAGGTTCGTCCTCCGTCCAGACGGTCAGGATGACGTTCTGTTCGTGGAGCACGTGGTTGTGCTTGAGATTGTGAAGTAGCACGTTCGGCGTCCGGTCCGGAACGCTGGTCAGGAAGACTGCCGTTCCAGGAACGGTGACGGGGGAATGGTCCGACTTTCGCTCGATCGACCTGATGAAGGAATCGAGCGGGATCTCGTTGTTGGCCCGCAGTCTCTTCAGATAGGCCTGGCCTCGGGTCCATGTCCACATCAGGATCATGATCGCCAGCGCAAGGGCGACCGGAACCCAGCCGCCATCGTAGATCTTCAGCAGATTGGCCGCCAGGAACATGACTTCGATGGTAAAGAGCGGCAGCAGCCAGGCGGCGGCGTGCACGAGGGAGTAACCCCAGACGACCCGAAGGAACTGGAAGACCAGCATCGTCGAGATGACCATGGTTCCCGTCACTGAGATGCCGTAGGCCGTTGCCAGCGACTCGGAGTCGCCGAAGGAAAAGATCAGCATCAGCACGCCGACCAGCAGGAGAAGATTGACGGCCGGCACATAGATCTGGCCGGTGTTGGTCTCCGACGTGAACTTGATCCTGAGCCTCGGCAGGAAGCCGAGGTGAACCGCCGAGCGGGACAGCGAAAATGCGCCTGTTATCACCGCCTGGCTGGCGATGATCGTTGCCATCGTCGCCAGGAGAACCATCGGCGGCAAGGCCCAGTCGGGATACATCAGAAAGAACGGGTTTCCGGCCGTTTCGGGATGGGCGAGAACCAGCGAGCCTTGCCCGAGGTAGTTCAGCAACAATGCGGGAAAGACGAGCACGAACCACGCCATCTGGATCGGGCGGCGTCCGAAATGCCCGAGATCGGCATAGAGCGCCTCAGCACCTGTCACCGTCAGAAAAACGGCGCCGAGCACGATGAGGCCGACGCTGCCGGCATGGGTGAGGAATAGGAATGCGTTGGCGGGATTGAGTGCGGCCAGGATCCTCCAGTCGTCGCCGATATGGATCAGGCCGCCCGCCGCCATGGCCAGAAACCACAACACCGTGATCGGCCCGAAAAGCTTGGAAACGGCGGCCGTTCCCCTCGACTGGACGGCAAAGAGAACGATCATGATCGCCGCCGACGCAAGCGGGACATATTCGGCAAAGGCGGGCGTGATCAATTTCAGGCCTTCGAGCGCCGACATGACCGACAAGGCAGGCGTGATCATCGCATCGCCGATGAAGAGGGCGGCGCCGATCAKGCCGGCGAAGAAGAGCACCGGCACGTTTCGCCCCATCTTCTTCATCAGGAGGGCGAGGAGCGACAGCGCGCCGCCTTCGCCGTCATTGTCCGCCCTGAGAAGGAAGAGCACATATTTGAAGGTCACGATGATGGTCAGCGTCCAGACCATCAGCGAAATGAGACCGATGACCTCGGGTTCGTGTATGCCATCGGCGGCAAAGGGCCTCAGCGCCTCGCGGAAGGCATAGAGCGGGCTGGTGCCGATATCGCCATAGACGACGCCGATCGCGCCGATGACCAATCCGACAAAGCCCTTCCGACCGACGCCATCCCCCGTCTTATCCATATGCGTCGACGTCATAGTTCCCCGCTCATGCCATTTGCCTATGAACACAAACATATGCCGCATTGCAGAACGGCAAGCAAATTGATGCGGGTGCGAATTTTTTATATGGGGCGGAGGCGGATGCGGGATGGGGAGGGTGGCCATGTGATCCGTTCGACGTCGTCAATTCACATCCCCTTGTGATTGCGCTGTTGCATGGTAATAAGGATGCATGACCTGTGTCCTGAACCTTTCGAGCTTCTATTGCACGCTGCTCCCATAGAGCGGCGCAAGGTCATATTCCTGACACTCGAAACGCCGCACGGTCGGCGGCACGTGTGTCAACAAATGGTCTCCGGCCTCATCGGCTCAAATGGAGACCCTCGTGACACTATCCTCTCAGCCCACCGGACCCAGCCGACTTTCTTCGCACTCTGAGCGAGCGCGGCTTCCTGCATCAATGCACCGACTTGGAAGCACTGGACAGCTGGCCTTGTTCAGGAGCCGGCACGGCCTATAACGGCTTCGATCTCACCGCCGACAGCTTGCATGTCGGCCATCTCATTCCGATCATGATGCTGCGGTGGTTCCAGAAGACGGGTAACAAACCCATCGCTTTGCTCGGCGGTGCGACAAGCCGCCTGGGCGATCCGAGCTTCCGCGACACGTCGCGTCCTTTTCTCAGCCAAGAGCAGATCATGAAAAACCTGATCGGCATCCGGCGGGTCTTCGAGCGCTTCCTCGCTTTCGGGGACGGCCCGACCGATGCTGTCATGGTCAATAATGCCGACTGGTTGGGCGGGCTCAACTATCTCGATTTCCTGCGCGATATCGGACCGCATTTTTCAGTCAACCGGATGCTGACATCGAAGAGCGTGCGCCAACGGTTGGAACGAGAGCAATCGCTGTCATTGCTGGAATTCAACTATATGGTCATGCAGGCTTACGACTTTCATGTTCTCGCAGAAAGCCGCGGATGCCTGCTTCAACTGGGTGGCTCCGACCAGTGGGGCAATATCGTCAGCGGCGTAGAATTTGGGCGACGGATTGGCGGGCGAGCGCTGTTTGGATTGACTGCCCCGCTGCTGACGACGTCGTCGGGTGCGAAGATGGGCAAGAGCGTTTTGGGCGCGGTTTGGCTGAACGCCGATCGGTTGTCGCCTTATGAGTTCTGGCAATTCTGGAGAAATGCGGGGGATGCCGATGTGGGTCGTTTTCTCAGGCTGTTCACTGAGTTGCCCTTAAGTGAAATCGCACGCCTCGACGTGCTTCGGGATTCCGAGATCAACGAAGCGAAAAAGATCCTTGCCGAGCAGATCACGAGCCTATGCCACTGGGCAGATGCGGCAGCGCAAGCTTCCGAAACCTCCCGGCGCACTTTCGAAGCAGGCGAGGTGCCGGCTGGTCTGCCGACAATCAGTCTCCCGAATAGCCTTCGCGGTGATTTTCCGCTGGTCGACGCCATGGTCGTTGCCGGGCTCGCCAAGTCGAAAAGCGAAGCACGGCGATTGATCGTCGGCGGCGGGGTTCGGGTGAACGGCGGCAGCGTGAACGATGAGGCAATGCGGCTTGGCGACTCCGACGTCCAGGACGGCGTGATCCGGCTATCAGTCGGTAAGAAGAGACACGTCCTCCTTCAGCCGGTCTAGCGTGGTGTGTTCAATTCGGGGAGCGGGCAAACTCGACCACCTGTCGCGCTCCCCATTGATACAAGCTTGATGTGGCAGTGTGCGGCGGCGCCCCCTTTCACCCGGACGACCACGAACCGCCTGTTCAAGTCGCTCCAGGCTGTTTCACCACTTCGTAGCGAGCCCGGCTCAGGCTGACCAGGCTCGCTATTGCCGCGCAGCCACCCGCAGTGACGACCGCAAATTCGAGCGCGCTCGACAACGGCAATGTTGCGAAGATGATCGACATGCAGATCCCGCCCAGGGTTTGGCCGAGAAGCCGCGCGGTGCCTTGTATGGCGCCCGCGGCGCCGCTTCTGGCTTTCGGTGCCGACAGAAGGAGAATTCGGTTGTTCGGCGTCTGGAACAGTCCGAAACCGAGGCCGGCGATCACAGTGCCGACGAGAAACGCGATACCTCTCGGGTCGGGCGGGATGAATCCGACCACCAGGAGACCCAGGGCGAGCAGCGCGCCGCCGATGGCGCAAAGCCATGCCGTCTTGACGCGGTTTGCCAAACGTCCCGAAATGGGCGCGATGATCGCGGTCGCGGCAGGCCAGGGCACCATGTATAGACCGGCCAGAACCGGCGTCATGTGCAACGTGTGTTGAAGGTAAAAGGGTAGCGCGATGTAGCTCAGCATCTGGCCGCAGAAGCACGATATCGAGGCGATGACCGCCACGCGGAATGCCGGTGCCGCCAGCAGATCCGTGGGAATGATCGGTGCGTCACTGTTCCGTTCGAGGCGCAGCAGGACGAAAAGGCAGGCGAGCGAGGCGGCAATGAGGACGGCACCGCTTATCGGTGCGATCGCTATCCGGTCGGCGCCGCAGAAGAAAAGGATGAACATCAGCGTGTTGGCCAGCATCGCCTTCGCGTTCAGCTTTCGCTTCGCGCCCTGAATTTGTCCGAGCAGACCGCCGCCGAGCAGAACGATGGCGCCGAGTGGTATATTGACCGCAAAGAGCCAAGGCCAGGTGGTGACGGAAAGGATGGCGCCGGCAATGCCGGGGCCGGCAGCGGAAGAAATGGCGATGACCATGGCATTGATGCCGATGATCGGACCTAGCATATGCTGCGGCACGGCCGAGCGCAGGTTCATCATGGCAAGCGCCATGATCGCGCCACCTCCCAAGCCCTGCGCGAAACGAGCAAGGATCAGTAAGGGAAGGTCACCCGCAAAGGCGCAGGCCGCGGAAGCCGCGGTGAACAGCGCGACGCCGATCAGGAAGACCCGCCGCGCGCCGTAGATTTCACCCAGCGCACCACATGGAAGAATGGCGACGAGCACGGCCAGCTGATAGGCCGAGACGACCCATACGGTGCTACCCGCCTCCGCCTGCAGCGAGACCGCGATCGAGGGTAAGGCGACATTGGCAATTGCTCCGTCCAAAACGACAAGAACAAGCGTAAGAAGCAACATGGCAATAGCCAGGTACCGTCGAGGTGACGTCAGGCCGTCTTGAGAAACTGGTGCGGTGTAGGTGAGGGACATGAGAACTCCTCGATGTTTGTTGGACGGTCGATTACTTAGGCTTTGCTGATTACCCGCGCCAGACGCAACAAAATCAATTGACCGTTGCGTCTTGCGCCATGCCTGAATAGAATTGAGCCATGTCTGATCTCGATCTCAACCTCTTGGTGGCACTGGATGCGTTGCTGCGCGAGCAGAGCGTATCGGCCGCCGCTCGTCGGCTTGGCCTCAGCACGTCCGCCATGAGCCGGACGCTGTCACGGTTGAGGACCGCGCTAGGTGATCCGATCCTTGTGCCGGCCGGGCGCGGCATGGTTGCGACGCCCCATGCCCTGGCGATTGGCGCCGAGGTACATTTGTTGAAAGAAGCCGTGCAAGCCGTGCTTAGTCCGCCGTCGACCGTGGAGATCCGGGAGGTGCGCCGCCATTTCACGATCCGTGCCAATGAGGCATTCGTGCTTCTCTACGCCGCGGGTCTGAGCGCCGCTGTGACGAACGCTGCGCCGGGGATAAGGCTTCGCTTTGCGCCGAGATCGGACAAGGACGTTCAAGCTTTGAGGGACGCAGCCATAGATTTGGACATCGGTGTCCTCCCGCGTGACAGCGGGGAACTGCGTTGCCAAACCCTTTTCGAGGATCGGTATGTCGGTCTCGCAAGGGTAGGGCACCCGATCTTCGATGCAGATCGGATAACGGCGGAGCGCTATGCCACCTCGGGCCACGTGCTCTTCTCGATGCAAGCGGATTTTGCCGGTCCGATCGACAGGGCGCTCGCCGAATTGGGCCATTTCCGTGATGTCAGGCTGATCGTGCCGAGCTTTCCGGCGGTGATGGCAGTTGCGGCGGCATCCGATTTGATCGGCTCGATTCCGAAGTCATATTGCAAGTCCGCCGCGACAAGCCATATCGAAACCTTTGACCTGCCCGTGGACGTGCCGGGTTTCAACATCGTGCAGGCGTGGCACCCCCGCATGGACGCAGATCCCGTGCATCGTTGGCTGAGGGCGCTGATTTTTGAGACGTTCCACTCAATGAACTGAGTGCGTGGCCCGCCAAAGCAAGCGCTTCGTTCCCGTTCCGCAGACGTGATTGGCGATGTTGTTCGGTGCAGCCTCCCGCTGATGCAGGGAGCGAGAATTGCTGCTCGGCAGCGCCGAATGAACGGCTGCCAACCACTGTGAAATTACCGACCGCTGCGTCATGCTGACAGGGGCTGTCAGCAAAGGTGGTCGATAATCCCGAGACCGCGGGTGTCCGAGCCAGTCGCCTCGTCGGAATGTCCAGCTATGCCGTCGGATGCCTGGGCTTCAATCCCGCCCCAATCGGAGCAGAGTCCCCGAGATGAAGCCGCACCACCGTATTTTCTTCATTCAGTTTGCCGTGGCCCTTTCCCTGGGGGCGTTTGCTTCGCGGCTGCCCGACCTTCAGCTCAAGTTCAGCCTGACGGAAGGGGGGCTTGGCCTTCTGCTCGCCGTCATGTCCTCCGGGGTTCTCTGCGGGTTGACGTTCTCGGTGAGGTTCATCGAGAGGCTCGGTGCGCGCACCACCGCTTTCGTCACCGTCTTCGGTGCGTCGCTGTTTTTCGCGCTGATCCCCTGGATGCCTTCAGCTCTTCTGGCGGTGCCATTGTTCTTCGTTGCCGGCGTTTTCACCGGAGCATTCGAGATCAACGCCAATATCGAAACCGATCGCCATGAGGCGCTGCTCGGGTACCGCATCATGAGCCGGGCTCACGGCATGTGGAGCCTCGGCTTCTGCATTACCGCCCTTGTTGCCGCCGGCATGCGGCAGGCTGCCGTCTCCATCGAACTGCATAGCTTCATCACCCTCGTCACCGTGTTGATTGCCGGGTCGATCGTTTTCTCCGGGATCGAGAATGCGCCCCGGCGGCAGGACGCTCACCCCGGAGATACGCCGATCATCGCTTTTCCCACGATCGGACTGCTCCCCCTTTGCCTTGTCGCCGCAGCTCCGCTTCTTGCCGAAGGCGCAAGCGTCGATTGGTCGGCGATCTATATGCGGGACGTATTCGCGGTTGAACCCTTCGTCGGCGGGCTCAGCGTGACCATTTTCTCCTCGTTCATCGCCATCGGGCGGCTCGGCATGGACCCTGTCATCGACCGCTTCAATCCGCGGCCGGTCGCAATCACTCTCCTTGGGATCGCGGCCATCGGTCTCGTCATGGTTGCGACGGCGACACACCCGGTTGTCGCGCTCGCAGGCTTTGGCCTGACAGGTATCGGCTGCTCTTCAGTCTATCCGCTTGCCATCTCGGCTGCGGCCCGACGCACGGATCGGCCCGCACCGATCAATGTTGCGGCTCTGGCGCAGACGACGTTTCTCGTGTTTTTCGCAGGGCCGCCGCTGCTCGGTTTCGTTGCCGAACATTTCGGCATCCGCTTTTCGTACTGGGTGGTCGTCCCGGTTATCGGTGCCGCACTCCTGGTCACCAAGGCGCTTGCCGCTGCTTCCGCGCCGGTCACAGGGCCGCCCGAACCGGTGCAACCGTAGGGTTGAGACGCTGCCCCGCCCGTCGGCGATCCCAAGGTGGTACATGTTGGAAACCGGCAGGCGCGACCACGGCCTTTGCTGGTGAATGGAGCGAGGCGCAATGTATTGCCCGTCGCGTCGAAGTATTACAAATGATCTCCGGAAATATAGCTCGTATAGGTGACGAGCCAAGGTCATGCGCATCCGTCAACTCTGGACGAATGGTCTTGTCGTTCAAGCACTTGCGGGCGCGGTCGATCTCCTCAGAATGAAACTGGTTTGGATGGTGAAATTCCAGCCTTTCGTGCTTGCAAAACATATGTTTGCGGGTTTATCGATCGTCGCCTTCCGCCGCAAAGGGAGGCTTGCCTACGGAGTTCCGCGCCTCGCTTCGGACAAATTTCTGCCGCCAAAATGCCAGTATTAGTTGTTTCTAAATCACGCCATAATTCGCATCTACGTTGCCGCGCCTGTTTTATTCTTCGCCACATTTCGGAATTTCAACATTATACAAACAATGGTGGGTAACTATGAAGGTTATTCTCGTCATCGTCCTCACGGCGCTTGCCGTGCCCTGTGAGGCGGACATGCTCGGCACGGCGTCCCGATACAAAAGCATGCATGAACGCTCCATCTCCTTCCTCAGCATCAATCCGCGCAGGGTATCGTGGTGCGGGGCGTTCCTGGCCTTTGTCGCCAAGCGATCTTCGCGACAGCCGCCGCCCAACCCCAACATGGCGGCGTCCTGGAGGAAGTTCGGCCAACCGGTCGGCGTCCGCTCCGCCAGGCGAGGGGATGTCGTGGTGATCCGCACCGGCAGGCGCTTTCATGTGAGCCTGTTCGATCACATCGACCCGCGCCGACAGTACGTCTACCTGTTCGGCGGCAACCAATCCAACCGGGTCCAGCTGTCCAGATATCGCGCCAGTTCGGTCGTCGCGGTGCGACGATGATGCCAGGAACGTGAGCAGGCATCGCTTCTGAAAAAGGCGAAGTATCGCTCCTTGAAAATCTCTTGTCTGCAAAAGATAATTGAATTCAATATCTTGTCGTTGACAGAGAGGTTTTTAAGGGGCAACTTTTATAAAAGAGGCAGGCAGTTTTTGCCGCTGATGTTTCGGGTTTTCCCGGAAAAAGTTTGGCTTCTTGAAAATCGTTCCAACCTCGACGGCTGCTGCCGGCAAGTGGGCTTCAGGTCCTGCGGGCCCTGACGTGGAGGAAGATCGGCGCGATACGGGTATCGGCAACCATTGGCTCGGCAAGCGCGACCTCGACTGACGCCACGGGCTCGCCGAAAGCTTCGATCGTCAGTCCCGCTTCGACGATCATCGACACCCAGGTCGACAGCGTCCGGTGAAAACGCGGAATGGCGAACGGCGTCAGCGTCGCCCGTTCCGCTTGCGGTATGGAGGAGAAGATCCAGCGATCAATCCGGCCGTCGCGTTCGTCGAAATAATCGGCGATCTCAACCGCGATAGGCTCGCCGGCCTCATTGCGGATATTGCGGCGCGTCGGCGGCACGAAACAGGGATGCAGGATCGAAAACTGCAGGAAGCCGCCCGGCTTCAGGACGCGGTGGATGCCCTTCAGCACGCCGCGCTGGTCGGCCATGTCCATCATCGACATGAAGGCGGTGACGAAATCGAAGCTCGCCTCCGGGAAATCGATGCTCTGGCCGTCGCCGAGCACATAGTCGATGCCGAGCGGCGCTTCTGCCTCGGTCTCGCGGGCATAGCGAATGAAGGTCGGGGCGATGTCGAGACCGGTCATGCGGGCGCCGAGGCGRGCGACGGCACGGGTATTGGAGCCTTCACCGCAACCGAGGTCGAGCCCGGCAAGGCCTGCGATCGGCGGCAGCATGTCAAGAAAGGCCGGCGTGTTCAGCGCGTCGCGATATTTGTCATAGCCGGCGCGGCTATAGATCGTCCAGGTCTCGGCATTGCTCTCCCAATGGGCGGCGACATCATTGGCGTTCATGGCTCTCCTCCTTGCGCGATCGGAACGGGCGGGGAGCTATAAGCGGAGCGTGTGGCAATGGGAAGACAGGCTGCCCCCTCGACCGAGAAGAGAAAACCGTAGCCTTGCTTGGCGACGTGTGAATAGTCGATGCGCAGCATGCGTCACTGCGTCAGGGAATGGATCCTGTCGTAGCGGACCGTGTACTAGTCGGCCGTGCCTTCGCCATAGACCGTCGTCGCGTTCGGCGGAGGTGGTGATGCTGTCTGCCGCGGGTCGTGCCTGATGGCCGGTCATCTGGAAATTGCCGATCGTCGCGTTGCTCGGCAGGCTGGTTGATGCCGGATGATCGCTTAGAGATGCCGGGGTACCTTCGCCTTCAGCAGCTGAACGAGCGCGGGGTCCATGAAATCGTAGTCATCGGGAATATGAAGGCATATCAATCGCTTGTCCTTGAGAGCTGACCGGTACTTGCCCTGGACCTTCGTGCGGTGAGCTTTCTCCATGACGAAGACGATATCAGCCCATTCGATCAGTTCTGTCGATAGCGGATTTTCGGCATCGTTGTTGGTGCCTGCCGAGGAGACTTCGATATCAGGCCAGCTTGCGAAGACCTGTTCGGCCGTCGGGCTGCGAAGCTTGTTCTGACTGCAGACGAACAGGACGTTTTTCACGTTTCGATCTCTCTTGGAGTGAGCGAGGCCGGCGATAGCACAATTCCGTGTCCGGGCGAACCAAGGGAGTTGATGCGTCATCCCAGGCGCACACTCTTGAACGCAGCGATGATGCTTTGTGCGGCGCGTTGCGCCTCATCTGATGTTGTCTGGAAATTGGTGACGGAAAGGCGGAGCACGTCGCGGCTGCGCCATTTGGCGCCGCCGGCGAAGATCATGCCGTCCGCCTGGATCTTTTCAATCGTCTTTCGCGTCAGCGTGTCGCCTTCTTCGGAGGGCAGGTCGGCTCCGAGGCGGATGACGAGCTGGTTCAGCGCCACCTCGTTCAGAATGGCAATGCCGGGCTCGCGTGCAAGCAGGTCGGCCACCAACCGCGCTGAGGCGCAGCACTGGTCGATGAGGGTGGCGATGCCGTCGCGGCCGAGGTGTTTCAGCATCGCCCAAGTGGCAAAGCCGCGCGCTCTTCTCGAAAGCTCGGGCACGTAATGGGAGGGATCGCGTTCGCCTTGACCGGCGAGCGGCAGATAGCTCGCGGCGATCGTCATGGCGCGGCGATGGGCGAGCTCGTTGCGGACGATCGCATAGCCGCAATCATAGGGCGCTTGCAGCCACTTGTGGCCGTCGGTCGCCCAGCTGTCGGCCGCTTCGATGCCGCGGCTGAGGTGGCTGGTTTTCGCTGAAGCCTGCGCCCAGAGGCCAAAGGCACCATCAACATGCACCCAGGCGCCTTTCGCCTTCAGCGGCGGGATGATCTTGCCAAAGTCGTCGAAAGCGCCGGTATTGATTTGCCCAGCTTGAAGAACGGCGATCAAGGGACCGGCGACGGAATCGAGCGCCCCCAAGAATGCCGTCGGGTCGATCCGGCCGGTCGCGTCGGTGGGCACCCGCAGCACGCGATCATGCCCGAGGCCGAGGAACTGAAGCGCGGAGAAGACGGTGGTGTGGGCGTCGTCGCCGATTAGCACGGTAATCTCAGGCGCACTGAACAGGCCCTTTGCATCGGCATCCCAGCCCACCTGGCGCAGCACCTCGCCGCGTGCGGCGGCAAGGCAGGTGAAGTTCGCCACCGTCGCTCCCGTGACGAAGCCGACCGAGCTTTCGGCCGGCAGCTTCAGGAGATCGAGAAGCCATCTCGCCGCGACGGTCTCGACGGCGGCCGCGGCCGGGGCGACGACATGGTTTCCGGCATTCTGGCCCCAGGCGCTGGTGAGAAAATCGGCGGCGACGCCGACCGGATGGGAGCCGCCGATGACCCAGCCGAAAAAGCGCGGCCCTGTGGTCGCATGCAACCCGGGTTCGGCGCCGTCCGAGAGACGCCTGATGACATCAAGCATATCGGTACCGGCCGCCGGCAGCGGCTCGTCGAAACAGGCAAACGAGGCTGCGTAGTCGTGGGTGGGCATATGGCGGGCGGGCGCCGCCTGCCGGAACACCGCGGCAAGGCGGGCGGCTTCCTGAAACAGAGATGCGATTGCCGACATGCGGCCCCCCCCTGCCGCCGCCGATCCTGAAGGGGCCGCCCTCAAAAGCAGGCTGCTGGCGCCATACAATCTAGCCCATATCGCCGACGTTGTCTTCGCCCGGGAGATCCGGGCCGGGGTCTGGTGGCTCTTCCTCGTTCTTGCCCAGACTTCAAGACAAATTGAGCATCGGGGAGAGACTTCCTAAATATATACAATAATTACCTTATCCCGTTCTGTGCATTTTTGAAATTTCGTGGCTCTTGTTGAAAATGATTGCCTTCTCTTCAAGTATCGTTCAATGATGCGGAAATATCATTTGCACCATTGTCAAGTTGGTGCTGCCAATCAGCGAGGGATATGCACTGAAATATTTCCTTCTCTACGCGCTGACGTGCACGTTGGTCGGGATAGTTCTTCTCTTCATCATCCGTGAAGTTGTACCGTTCACGATCGACAAGCCAACCGATCAATCGGTGGTCGGATCAACTGATGAGCCAGTTGCCGTACCAACCGAGCAATCAGCCGGACCAATCGGGGAGCCGGTGCCCGCGGCAACCGGCGAGCCGGCGCTTAGGCCAACAACCGATCAGTCCGCCGTCCAGCCAGCCGACCCCTTGGTCGTTCGATCCACCGGCCAGCCGGTCGACGGGCCAGCCCGTGAACCGGCGGTCGGGCCAACCGGCGAACCGGCTGCGAGGCCGGCCGATCAATCGGTGGTCGGTCCGAGCGGTGAACCGGTCGTCCGGAAGGGCGGCCGGCTGGGGAGTCCGGCGCAGTGATCGGCGCTTGAGATGATGGATTTCTATTCGATCTCATAACTCCGAGCATATGCTGAAGGACGAAGCTTGCTGACACCGGTTGACGGCTGGGCCATCTGTATTGACAGTACCTCTCATCTTGCAGGAGGTCCCGATGGATGGAAGCGGCACGACGATCAGACATATCCAGGCGGACGAAGTGGAGGCTTTCCGGCGCATCCGTCTGGAAGCGCTTCGCACCGAACCGTCCCTCTTTGCAAGCCGTTATGAAGACTGGGAGGTTCTCTCTCTCGAGGAGTGGCGCAATCGCTTGAACGAGCCGGTTTTCATCGCCTTTCAGGATGGCGAACCCGTTGGCATAGCGGGCCTGCTTCGGCAGCGGTCGAGCAAGATGGCCCATCGCGCGACGATCATCATGGTTTATGTCAGAAGGAACCTGCGCGGAACGGGCCTTGCGGGCAAGCTGCTCAGCGCGGTGGCCGATCACGCGCGCGATATCGGCATACTGCAGCTTGAACTCTTCGTCAGCGCGGAGAACCCGGCGGCAATACGCTTCTATCAGCGGGAAGGCTTCTCCGAGATCGGTCGGATTCCCGGCGGGGTTCTGGAAGAGGGCAGGGAGATCGACGACGTCATGATGGCTCGCCGTCTGGTTGGTTAACTCTCACCGAATATCAGCCCATATCCGTTCGTCTGACCTATTGACCTCAAGCGGGGTTGGGGTTGCAGGATGCCGGCATGGGCTGGAGGTTTGGCCGTGACGAAAATTCTGAAAGACCAGGATCTGGTCGGCAGCGTGCTGATAGTGGTCGCGATCGATGCGCTCGAGACCGCTTTTCTCGCGAGAGCCGGCAACCGGCTGATCTCTCCGCCCCGGCATCATGTCTCGTTTCCCGATCGAGGCGATCTCGTCTTCACCGTCGGCGGCGTCCTCGGCGACAAACCGCTCGCGGGTTTTCGGGTCTATGAAACATTCGACGGGGCGGAGCATTCGCAGATCGTCGCGGTGTGGTCGGCTGACAATGCGAAGCTCAAGGGCATTGTTCTCGGAGAGCGTCTCGGCAACCTCAGAACCGGTGCGATCGGAGGAGTCGCGATCCGACACCTTAGTGCGCCGGATGCCAGGACCGTCGGGATCGTCGGCAGCGGAGCCCAAGCGCGAACCCAGCTTGCCGCGGCTGCCGCCGTTCGGAAACTGGACCGCGCCCGCGTCTATAGCCGCGACGAGAAAAATCGCGCCGCCTTTGCAGCCGAGATGCAGCAGGCCCTGGGTATTGAGGTGGAGCCTGCCGGCAGCGCCTCTGAAGCCGTTGATGGTGCCGACATCGTCATCTGCGCGACGACGAGCCGAATGCCCGTCATCCATGCGCGGGATTTGAAACCCGGGGTGCACGTCAACACCGTCGGCCCGAAAACGCGTGCGGAATACGAACTCGGCCTGGATATCGCCGATGTCGCAGCCGTGATCGCAACGGACTCTCCCGAACAGACGCGCGCCTATGCTTTGCCCTTTTTCCTCGCCGGCTCCGGCAATGAGCACCGCATGGCCGACCTTGCAGATATCATTGCCGGGAAAGCGGCGGGGCGAGGATCGTCTGGCGATACGACCTTGTTTTGCTCCGTCGGCCTGGCTGGAACCGAAGTCGTTGTCGCCTCGGCAATCCTCGACATGCTGTGAGCCTGTTTCCCTTATTCACGCCAGACCCAGCACATCCCCCATGGCGTATTCGCCGGGTGCGCGCCCTGCGATCCAGCGGGCGGCGCCAAGTGCGCCGCGGGCAAACATGCCGCGATCGAGAGCCGAATGCGAGAGCGTCACGACCTCCTCGGCGGCAGCAAACATTACGCTGTGTTCTCCGACCAGCCCTCCGGCCCGCAACACGGCAAAGCCGATTTCGCCGGGCGGTCGCTCGCCGGTGATGCCGTCGCGCCCGCGCCGCTCGACGGATGCGAGGGAAACGCCGCGGCCCTCGGCGGCGGCTTCGCCAAGCATCAGCGCCGTGCCGGACGGCGCGTCGATCTTCCTGTTGTGATGGGCTTCGAGGATTTCGATATCCCAGCCATGTGCGGGAAGAGCGCGGGCCGCCTGGGCGACGAGACCGACCAGCATGTTGACGCCGATGGAGAAATTTCCGGAGCGCAGAATCGGAATTCTGCGGGCGGCCTCTGCGATCCGTTCGAGCTCATCCGGCTCGAAACCCGTCGCCCCGATCACCAGGGCCGGCCCGCCGGCCGAAGCGCACAGGCCGGCAAGTTCGGCGGCCGCACGTCCCGTCGTGAAATCCAGGATCACGTCGGCCGCCTTAATCGCGGTCGAACGGTCGATCAGCCCGGCGTCTGTGGAGCCCTCACGGCCGATGCCGCCGACAAAGGCAAAACTCGGATCGCCCGCCAGCAGCGGCAGGATGGCGCGGCCCATGCGACCATTCGCGCCGGCGACGGCTATTTTGATTGGTGAGATCACGGTCTTTCCTTGGCTCGCGATGTTTCCGGCTGAACGGCTATTTGCATCCAGCATTCGCGCCGGAGAAGGCGAGCTGCAACTACCTCATTCCGCTCCCGGCGCAAAACCGTACTTCCAGTCGCCCCTCTGGTCGTCTGCCGCTTACCAATTGCCGGGATCGGCGGTGTGGTCGATGCTGGCGAATTCGTCGGCCTTTTCCCGATCCAGCTTCACCTCGGTGGCCACCTTCGTCTCGTCGGTGACGGAGTAGCGGTCAGGGATCGGTCCCGTTGATAGTTCCTGGTACATGAGCAAGGCGGCCTCCTCGGCGGTGTCGGCCTCGATCTCCCGGGTGATTGATACGGTGAATTTGTGCATGGCTTCGGCCTTCCCGATCGGCGCGCCGGCGTGTGCGCAGCTTGCACAGTCTGACACGAGTTTTGTGTCGATGACACTAAAACTGCTCGCTTAGAATTTGATTCATGCGATGGCTTCAGGTCTTTGTTTCTATGTGTGTCGTGGTGCCAAGCCGTCGGACAGTTTTGGGCGAACTCAGCTGGGAGGATAGGTCATGCGCCTGAACCAGGTAACCGTTACGATGCCTGACCTCGATGCGGGCTGGAACTTCTACTGCATTCTCGGTCTCAGGCCCGTCGTCGACGCCCGTCCCCGGTATGCGCGTTTTGTCTGCCCGAATGGGGACAGTACCTTCTCCCTGCATCAGGGCGAAAGTTGCGGTGGCGGAACCACGGTGTATTTCGAGTGTGAGAAGCTGGACGAGACGGTCGGCAGTCTCAGCGAGGCCGGTTTTCGTTTCGTCGGCGGCCCGGAGGACAAGAGTTGGCTCTGGCGCGAGGCCGAGCTGTTCGACCCCGGCGGCAACCGCATCATCCTTTATTTCGCCGGTTCGAACCGCCTCGATCCGCCCTGGCGGGTGGATCAAGATAGGCCCGTTTGAGGTAGGTGCTCGGCCGGCAATTCCGGTCATTCCCGAATTGACGAATCGCGGCCGCCTCGGCATCTTTGGCTCGGTGTGGCCTACCGCCGAACCTCTCCAGACCTTCCCCAGCAGGGTCTTTAACCGGAGGCAAAGGGACTTTCGTCTCGGGTCGTGATCCTTGGTCCTGATGTTTCGGGCCTGTTGCTGGGGAGCGATGTCCGGAACGTGAGAGGCCCTGATATGACTGAGAATGGAAATTTCAAACGGCGGGTGCGTGCGCGCGCCGCCAAGACGGGTGAATCCTACACCACCGCCCGCATGCATGTTCTCCCCAAGTTGGCGAACGACGCAGTGCCTGAGGCAAGACGCCTGCGTCTCGCCGTGGCCCAGACCACCCACGCGGACGATCCGCGCGATATCGACAAGCTTCGCCAGAGCGGCCAGGAGATGCGCCTGCTGATGCGGCAGGCGCGAGAAGCAGGGGCGCGGCTCTTGCACTTTCCCGAAGGGCCGACATCATCGCCGAACAAGCGCATCATGTCGGAAATCGGGCCGAGGGAGATCGGACCGTCCGATTGGCGGCGGTTCGAATGGGCCGTGTTGCGTGAGGAGTTGGATGCAACGCGGAGGCTGGCGCGCGAGCTGGGACTCTGGACGGTCATCGGCTCGGTGCATCCGCTGACGGCGCCGCACCGGCCGCACAACAGCCTCTACATTGTCTCCGACCGCGGCGAATTGGTGACGCGTTACGATGAGCGCCTGCTGTCGAACACCAAGATCTCCTTCATGTACACGCCGGGTTCGATCCCCGTGACCTTCGAG
This sequence comes from Rhizobium sp. 01N447_2, assembly GCF_056399245.1. Taxonomy (NCBI): domain Bacteria; kingdom Pseudomonadati; phylum Pseudomonadota; class Alphaproteobacteria; order Hyphomicrobiales; family Rhizobiaceae; genus Rhizobium; species Rhizobium sp. 01N447_2. The sequence goes on along the minus strand of NZ_JBFTQY010000018.1, from coordinate 173,329 downwards.
GTCGACGGCATCCGCTTCGGCTGCTCGCTCGGTATGGAGTGCAACTTTCCCGAAATTTTCTCCGAATACGAGCGACTCGATGTCCACTGCGTGCTGTTTTCGTCCACTGGGGGGACGCCGGCCAACGATACCTCCTTCGCCGCCGAGGTGCAGGGGTATGCGGCGAGCAACAGGTACTGGGTGAGTTTTTCCATACTCGCACATCCCGGTTTAGCTGATCCGGTGTCTTCCGGGATCGTCGCTCCCGGTGGCCGGTGGGCGGCGCAATGCCCTGCGGATGGAACGGCGGCGATATCGCTCGCCGATATCGACGACAATCCCGGCGATATTGCTCGGCCGTGGCGACGCAAAGCGCGGAGCGGCCTCTACGAGCCGCACCGCGTGGCCGGCGATCCACGTAGCGACGGGCGAGATAGGTTTTAGAGCTGCGTCGCGTTCGCGGTATGCCCTGCAAAGTGAATGCAGGTGGCGCTGAGAGCACTTGCGGAGCTGTAAGCCACGGTTCCGCAATTTCCTCATAGCTGATTGTCCGGAAGTCCAATGGTGTCAGCGGTCATCCCAGTGGCATCAACCATTTAGCAGCGCTCGGCAATCGTCCGCGTGAAATCGCTCGGACTGGGCTGGAGAAAGACAGTTTGCTTCTTATTTCACCGGGGAATGCGAAACGAAGTGCGAAAGGACCGCGCAATGGCAAAGAACACGATCTGCGTATGGTACGACAAAGACGCTGAGGCCGCCGCCCGCTTCTATGCCGCGACTTTTCCCGACAGCGCCGTCGGCGCCGTCGTTCGTGCACCGGGAGATTATCCTGACGGCAAGCAGGGAGACGTCCTGGTCGTGGAATTCACCGTTGCGGGCATTCCTTGCATCGGCCTGAACGGCGGTCCTGCGTTCAAACACAATGAAGCCTTCTCCTTTCAGATCGCAACCGACACTCAGGAAGAAACCGATCGCTATTGGAACGCGATCGTCGGCAATGGCGGCCAGGAAAGTGAGTGCGGCTGGTGCAAGGACAAGTGGGGCGTGTCCTGGCAGATTACGCCGCGCGTTCTCTCTGAAGCCCTTTCGGCAGGCGGTGGCCAGGCAAAGCGTGCTTTTGACGCGATGATGACCATGAGGAAGATCGACATTGCGGCGATCGAGGCGGCCCGGCGTGGCTGAGGTGGCCTTTGCGCAAGACGATCTTTTGCCAGGGCTCGCATCTGGGCCGGTCCGGTCGCGTGTCGATCCTCGCAGTCGGCTCAGAACCAGAGATCGCGCACGCAGCGCTCCTTSGATGGAAGGTCTTCAAACGTGTCCAGGCCGTCGAAATGATCGATAGGCAGATCCTGAACGAGATCCGGCGGCGCAAGCCGGATGTTGACGGCCATGCGCCGGCGGCCATCCTTTCCAAGCCGCAGGCCGCGCCAGCTCAAGACACAGGCGCAGGATGGGCAGAACAAGATTTCGAGAGACGGCTCGTCCCTGTCGGCGCGGGTGTAGGAGGCGGTCTCACCGGTGAGAGCGACGCGCTCTCCTTCGTAATCATAAGCCCACAGCGTGCCGTAGCGTCGGCAGAGCGTGCAGTTGCAGGCGGTGATCGAGCCCGGATCACCTTCAAGTGTCCAGCTCGCCGCGTAGCTGAGTCCACGCCTCCTCCCGATTTTTGATCCGAGTGGCCCATGTCGATTTCAGATGCGATTTACCGTCCCTTCGAAACCTTGATCCGGCCGCTCGACATCCCCTACCGGCCGATGCCCACCAAGGGACCTGTGGCAGTTCTCGTGCATTTCATCGCGATGTTTCGGGGCGTCATCGTTACCATGGCGCTGACCTCGATGGCCATCGAAGCCATCAACCTTACGATCATCTGGGGTCTTTCGGTCATTGTCGACGGAGTGACGACACACGGCGTGGAACTCTTCGTCGACAGCAATTTCCGGCTGCTGGCGGTCCTCGCCTTTCTGCTTTTTCCCGTAATGCCCGTTCTTTTCTACGTCACCAATATTCTCAACTCGCATACGATCGGCATCAGCCTGCCCGTTGCGATTCAATGGCAGGGGCACAAGGCCGTCGAGCGGCAGGACCTCGCCTTCTTCCATGATCTTTTCGCCGGCCAAGTCGCATCCCGGCTCGGTCAGGTCGCCAATGCCGTTCAGCAACAGATCCTGATCGCGTTCCAGACGGCACCGCGCTTTCTGCTTCAGATCATCGGCTCCGTTGTTCTTCTGCTCACGCTCTCCTGGCAGCTTGCGCTGCCAGTCATCGTCTGGGTTGCCTTCAACGTGCTCTTTGCGATCAAGGTCGTTCCGGATTTTACGGAGCGCGCCCGCCGCTCGGCAAAGCAGAACAGCCTCATCTCCGGTGCCCTGACCGACATCTACGGCAACATCCAGATGGTCAAGCAGTTCGCAGCAGAAGACAGCGAGGCGGGTGCGCTAAGAACGATCATGTCCAACGGGGTCGATACGCTTCACCACGAACAGCGCATCTACCGGACAACCGAACTCGTCGTCATCAGCCTCAACATGGTGCTCTGGCTCGTCATGCTCGGCATTGGTTTCTGGGGGCTGTTTGACCGATTCCTGACCGTGGGCGATTTCGCCGCAACGGTTTATATCCTCCAACGCCTCTCGGCAGGGTCCTTCACCTTCCTGCAGATGGGACAGCAGATCTTCCGCGCACTCGGGACGATCAAGGATGCCATGCCGGTCATGACAACGCCGCCCACCATCACCGACCGGCCGGATGCGACCGAACTGACGGTCAGCCGTGGGGGGATCCGTTTCGAGAACGTCCGCTTCGCCTACAAGTCGGGCAAGCCTGTCATCGATGACCTGTCGCTGACGGTTCGGCCCGGCGAAAAGGTAGGGCTCGTCGGCCTCTCCGGTGCTGGCAAGACGACCCTGGTCAGCCTGCTGCTGCGTTTTTACGATATAGAGGATGGTGCGATCCTGATCGACGGGCAGGAGATCCGCGAGATCACGCAGGCAAGCCTTCGCCGCGCCATTGGGGTCATCGCGCAGGACGTCGCGCTACTGCACCGTTCGGTCGGCGACAATATCCGTTATGGCCGGCCGGAGGCGACGAAGGACGAGATCGAAGCAGTGGCGAAGATGGYGAGCGCCGATGTCTTCATCGCCGATCTTTCCGACGGCGAAGGCCGCAGCGGCTATGACGCCTTCGTCGGCGACCGCGGCATCAAACTGTCAGGCGGCCAGCGCCAGCGCGTGGCCATTGCCCGCGTTCTCCTGAAGGACGCACCGATCCTGGTGCTCGACGAGGCGACCTCCGCCCTCGACAGCGAATCCGAAGCCGCCATCCAGGAAAGGTTGAACCTCGTCATGGAGGGAAAGACGGTGATCGCCATCGCACACCGCCTGTCGACCATCGCCAGGATGGACCGGATCGTCGTGCTCGATCGCGGGCGCATCGTGGAAGAGGGCAGGCCGGATGAGCTGGTCGAACGCGACGGCCTATTTGCCCGCTTGTGGAAACGCCAGACCGGCGGCTTCATTCCCGAAGACATCGACGAACCCTTGCCGGCCTCGCCTGCGACCTGACCGAGTGGCTGGCCCTCCCGTAAACCGGGATAACATCAGCGAGCCCAGAGCAGGCGACCGCCGATGAGGATCAGGGCGGCGCCCATCACGCGCTCGATACCGGCCTTGAACCGCAGGAAGCTGGCGGAAACGCGCGGGTTCGAAAAGAAAAAGGCCAGGCCGCAATACCAGAGGGCCGAAAGAAGGAAGCAGGTCAGGGCGATGACGCAATAGAGCCCGACCGGCGCATGTGCCGGGATGACAAGCGCAAAGATACTTCCGAAGAAAGCCACTGATTTCGGATTGGTCATGCTGACGACGTAGGCGCGACGCATCGCGGAGCGCCATGTGACTTCGGTCGGCCCCGTCGTCTTCAACGGCTTGGCCGCGCCGCGGATCATCTTCAGGCCCAGCCAGATCAGATACAGTGCGCCGACCACCTGCAATGTTATATGCAGCCAATCGAAATGCGTCAGCAGAAAGCCAAGCCCCGCCATCGCCATGATGGCCCAGGTCAGGGATGCGATGGCAAGTCCGAGACCCGCAAAGAGCCCGGCTGCGCGTGATACCGTCATGCTTGTGTTGGTGACGATGATGAAATTCGGGCCGGGGCTGACGAGGGAGACGATGTAGACGCTGACGAGCAATGCGAGTGAATCGATATATTCCATCCGGCCTTCCTACTTTGCAGTCCGGGAGCCTATGCGAAGCAGGCGGTTTTTGAAAGGCTCGTTCTCCCAGGCGTGATGCATCCGCGTACGGGATCGGCACCTTATCCGTCGCCGCACCTCTTGACGATCGGCGGCGACCGTCCTGCCTATGCCGGCAAGGGAACCGGGGCAGGGTGCATTTAAATGCGAGTGCGCTATTCGACGAGCCCGAAGATAGGGCCGTAGCCGCCGTGCCAAGACCGGTCGTTGCGGCCCATTTCGGGATTGTAAAGTCCGACACCCCGTCCGCCATCGAGAAACAAGGCGTCGGGGCATTTCAGATGGTCGCGGAAGAGCCCTGCGAAATCGTGGAAATTCACTCCGTCTTCGCTGATCGCGAAACGAACCGCGCCACCCTCGCAGACGCCGACACCGTTGCGGCGGGTTCGGTCTGTCGAGCCGACGATGAAGATCGGGTTCAGCTTGTTGGCGATGACAAGCATCGGGCCGGATTGCGTGGCGAACCGCACCTTGGGCCGACGCTTCAGAAATTCATCCGTCGGCAGTATCGCAGCACCTGCTTCACCCAGAAAGAACACGCCGTTCGGTTTCTTATAGAAATTCGGCACCTGACCGGCGGAGCTTTCGGCCTTTGTCGTATTGGCGGGTTTCAATTCCCTGCCGTTCTCGACATAAAGTCCCATCGGCGAAAAGTCGGCCCGGTACATCCCTGCGTTGACGGCGAAAGTCAGCGTTCGCCCCTCGGCGCGAACGTCTTCGGCAAGGCTTGAAAAAGTGCGATACGGTGCGTTATCGGCGTTCTTCCAGAACAATCGCAGGTCGGCTTTGCCTGGTTCCAGCGTACAAACGATGTATTTTGCCTCTTCGAAGCTTTCCTGCTCGCATGGTTGCGCATGCGCCTGATGCAGGGATGTCATCATTGCGGCCAGCATCATGGCCGCCGCGAGCACGGGATGTTTGAGATAGGTCATCTTGTGCCACGTCCTCGCGCTGCTTACCATGTGCCTGACAAAGCCGTGCAGGCGAGCAGCGCCCCGGTCAGGATATTCGCCAGGAACAGGCGATAATTCACCTCCGGGCGGGCAAGATCGATCCGCCGGGTCTGCCAGGCAAGATGGATGGCGATCACCAGCATTCCGATCGTATAAGGCGGCGACATGTCCAACAGCCAGCCCCCGAGCGACCACGCGCCGACCGCCAGAGCATAGAACAAGCCGATAAAGGTCTTGCCGTGCCGGCCAAACAGAATTGCCGTCGATTTCAGCCCAAGACGGGTGTCGTCCTTCAGATCGACATAGGCATAGACCGTATCATAGCCGATCTGCCAGGTGATGGCCCCGGCCCACATCAGCACGGCGCCAACCGGGATATGTCCTGCAGCCTCGGCCCATGCCATCAGCATCCCCCAGTTGAACGCCGCGCCCAGGACGGCCTGGGGCCAGTGGGTGAAACGCTTGCAGAGCGGATAGACGAAGACAAGCGGCAGGACACATATCGCGATGAGGCGCGTGTAGGGCGTCAGGAAAAACAGAAGCGAAGCCGCCAGTGCGAGTTCAACGGTCAGGAAGATAAAGGCCTGTAGCGTGACGATCTCTCCACTTGCCAGAGGTCGAAAGCGGGTCCGCTCGACATGGCCATCAAACTTCCGATCGACGATGTCGTTGACCGTGGAGCCGGCACTTCTCATCAGAAGAGCGCCGAGAGAGAAGATCGCCAATCGCCTGAGGTCCGGGAGACCGTGTGATGCCTGGATAAGGGCGGCCCAGCAGGGGAAGAGCGTCAGCCATATTCCGACCGGGCGATCCAGCCGCGCCAACCGCGTATATGGCCGCCATGCGGCCGGCAACCGGCGATCCACCCAGTCGCCACGGTGGATGTCGCTGAGATCAGGGCGGCTCAGAGTCGTCATGATGTGATCCAAATTTCCTGTCGCAAATAGCCATGAAGCCTCAGGTTTTGTCGCCATCGGCGCTGCCCAGAATAGGAATTTTTGCAGACACGGCAATAACCGTCCGTTGCGATTGGTCGCTGACCTTCTGCGGAAAATGCGGCCAACTGTTCTTGTTGCGTTCGCATGTTTGCGATATGAATTCTTCCGATCTTGGAGATCGAAAGGGAGGATCATGTGCGTCTACGCAACCGTCGGTGCAGTCGATTCCGTCAAATCGAATGGTTTTTATGATGCGACTCTGGCAACGATCGGTTGGAGCAAACATCGGGAATTTCCCGGATGGAGCGCTTATTCCGAAGGCGGGAAGGGTGAAGGTTTCGTTCTATGGGTTTGCGAACCGTTCAACGGCGAACCGGCGAGCGCCGGAAATGGCTCGATGGTCGCTTTCATGTCCAAGTCCCGCGCCGAGGTGGATGCTTTTTACGATGCTGCCATGACCAACGGTGGAACGGACGAAGGCGCACCTGGTCTACGTCCGCACTACGGGCCGAACTGGTATTCCGCTTACGTGCGTGACCCCGCCGGAAACAAGATTGCTGTCGTCTACGATAGCTGAGGCCAGCTCGATTGCCCCAACTCGACGTCTCGGGGATTTCCCTATTTCCCGGCGAAAATGACGTGGGGACCGGCGCCGCGATCCGGCGCATCCCGGGGGAGGCCGAAGAAGCGTCTTGCCATTTCGGTCGGGCCGATATCCTCCAGGGATTTGAAGCCCAGGCTCAGCAATCGGTTCGCAAGGTCCTCGGGATCGAAATGCGTCAGCCATGGCTCGCCGGCCGCGGCCGTGCGCGCGCCCATTTCCGCGGCGCGGGCACGGCGTTCGGGCGAATAGTTTTCGAGGGGTTCACTGTAGTCGAAGACGATGGATGCGCTCGGCAGGCTGGCGACGAAGCGCAACAGGGCAAAGACCGACGCCTCACTGAGATACGGCACGACGCCAAGCCAGATGAAGAAGGACGGCGTTTCGGGCTCGAAGCCGGAATCGATGAGACGTGTCTCCAAATCCTCATGTTCGAAATCAACGGGAACGAATATCGGCAGGCTCTGCGCCAGTCCGGTCTCGTCAAGCCGCATCTGCTTCCAGCTTTGCGTCGCGGGATGATCGACTTCGAAGACTTTCAGGCAGGMATGGGGATTGCGCAGTGCAAAGGTGTCGAGCCCGGCGCCGAGGATGACGGCTTGCCCGGCGCCCCTTGCGACGGAGAGGTCAAGGCAGTCTTCGGCATATCGGCTTCGCGCCGCCATGAACAGGCGAAAGGATCGCGTGGAGGAGTCCTGGGCTTTCAAGTCTGCCTCTGCGCAGGCCTCCTCGCCGAGGATGCGGCGGGCATAGGGGTCTGAGAAGATAGCGCCGCCATCCACGCTCTGGTGCGCTGCTCGATAGGCCGCCGCGCCGATCGCGGTGCGGCTTGGTTCCGATGCTCGCATGAAAGCCTCTGTCTCTGTAAAATCTGTTGCCGGCGTGGGCAGAAAGTTTGCCGGCATCCGAACCGCTGCGGACCTTGTCATCGCAGGTAGATTAGAGCATCATCTTAACACTGTAAAGATTAGATCGAAACATGGCCACGCACGACGGATCGACCCGCTATCATCATGGCAATTTGCGCCCCACGCTGCTGTCCGTGGCGAGGGCGCTGCTGGAGGAGGGAGGCCCGGCTGCGCTGAGCATGCGGGAGATCGGCCGCCGCGCCGGCGTCTCGGCTCCGGCGGCATACCACTATTTTAACAGTCTGGACGCCATCTCGGCAGCACTCGCCGAACAAGGGTTTGTCGAACTCAGCGAAAGCATCGATGCCGCGCTAGCCGGTCCTCGAGGCAATCTGCTCGCCGGCGGCATCGCCTATGTCACCTTTGCCCGCGCTAATCCCGGTCTCTACCGGCTGATGTTCGGGGAGGGTTTTCAGGCCTATTCCAAGGGAAATGAAGCGATACGCGCCCTGCGGATGCAGGTCTACCGGCAGATGAAGGACGACCTCGAAAAGCGGGTGACGCCCGAGGGCGTGCCGAACGCCGCGCTCTTTCTCTGGTCGCTGACGCATGGTCTTGCCTTGCTGATGATAGACGGCCAGGTCGAACCCGGAGCCGATCCGGACGCAAAGGTCGAGGATATCCTGAAGCTCGCCGGCATGGGGCTGCCTGCCGCGAGATAAGCTGTCGACGCGCTCGGCTTCATCGATCTCCGCGTGGGCGATCCAGCCGAGATTGCTCGATCCTATAGTGGACGGCGATGCCGCGACATTAATCCCTACCAGGCGGTACGGGCGGTGCCGAGCGCGGTCGTATGAGAGGATGAGACCTGGGCGACGTGCGTCTTGAGCGACACGACGCAGTTTCCCGGAAAGCTGAGATTGTGCAACGTCAAGTGCTTCAGCAATGTCTCCGCATCGCGCTTTTCGGTTAGCGGAAATGTCACAGTCATGCGAGTTCTCCAACGAATAAACTGAGCATCTGCAAAAATTAATGTCTAAATTCTTTTGCGTCGCAACAAGAAAATTTTAACGATAAAATTAAAATCGATTAACTTGTCGAGTTGCGATTTTAAAATCGTTTGAAATTGGATTCGCACTTCTCCGTGGATGCCAGGACTGCTTCGGTTCAGCCACGAAGGAAGGTGCCGTCAATGTGGGCATTAGTCGTGAGCGTTCGTGCGCTGAAGATCGAGCGGTCATCTGCCGTTGCGGGCCGCCCAGCTCCTGAGCCGCAAGCCGTTGAGCCTGATGAAGCCTTCGGCATCATGATGATCGTAGGCGATGGCGCTTTCCTCGAAGGTGACGAGGTCGGCGGAGTAGAGTGAGCAGAGGGAGGTGCGGGAGATAACTGAGGCGCTTCCCTTGTAGAGCCTGAGCGTCACTTCGCCGCTGACGAAGGCTTGGCTTTGGTCGATCAAGGCTTGCAGCATTTCCCGCTCGGGCGCGAACCAGAAGCCGTTATAGATCAGCTCGGCGTAGCGGGGCATGATCTCGTCCTTCAGATGCGCCGCGGCGCGATCGAGCGTGATCGATTCAATGCCGCGGTGTGCCGCGAGCAGGATCGTCCCTCCCGGCGTTTCGTAAATTCCCCGCGACTTCATGCCGATGAAGCGGTTTTCAACCAGATCGAGCCGCCCGACGCCGTGCTGGCCGCCCAGTCCATTGAGCTCGGTCAGCAATGCGGCCGGTGTCATGGACTTGCCGTTCACCGAAACGGGATCGCCCCTCTCGAAACCGATGGTGATGATCTCGGGCGTGTCGGGAGCGTCGACGGGATCGACCGTGCGCTGATAGACATGATCGGGCGCGACCTCCGCCGGATTTTCGAGAATCTTGCCTTCGGTCGAGGTGTGCAGCAGGTTGGCGTCGATCGAGAACGGCGCCTCGCCGCGCTTGTCGCTCAGCACCGGGATATGATGCTTCTCGGCATATTCCAGAAGCTGCATGCGGGAGCGGATGTTCCATTGGCGCCAGGGGGCAATGACCTTAAGCGACGGGTCGAGTGCATTGACGGCCAGCTCGAACCGGACCTGATCATTGCCTTTGCCTGTCGCACCGTGGGCAATGGCATCCGCGCCAACCTCTCGGGCTATGGCGACCAGATGCTTGGCGATCAGCGGCCGTGCGATGGAACTCCCCAGCAGATACTGCCCCTCATAGAGCGCGTTCGCCCGCAGCATTGGAAAGACGAAATCGCGGACGAACTCCTCACGCAGATCGACGATGCGGATGTCCTTGACCCCTGACATCTTCGCCTTTGTTCGTGCCGGCTCGAGCTCCTCGCCCTGGCCGAGATCGGCGGTGAAAGTCACCACCTCGCATCCGTAGGTTTCCTGCAACCATTTGATGATGATCGAGGTATCCAGCCCGCCCGAATAAGAAAGCACAATTTTCTCTATCTTCGTCATTAGCCCATCTCCATCTCGATGCTGGAACGATAGGCCAAGTCCTGCGCAATGAGTTTGCAAAGCTTCTTCAAAATTACAAAAATTTGGCATATTCTGCCATTCAAAGAATGCTTGGAGCTATGAAATGCTAATCACGTTGGACCCAATCGATCGCCATATCCTGCGCGTGCTTCAGCGCGATGGGCGTATTTCGAACGTCGATCTGGCGAAGGAGGTAGGCCTGTCGCCGTCACCGTGCCTGCGTCGCGTCCGGCTGCTGGAAGAGGCCGGGATCATCGATCGCTACGTCGCCGTGCTGGACCCTGCAAAGGTCGGCGCGGGGCTGACGGTTTTTGCCCGCGTGTGGTTCAAGACCCAGGACGCCGAGGTCACGCTTCAGTTCGCCGAAGCCGTCAGGCGGTTTCCCGAGGTGATGGAATGCTACCTGACGACAGGGGAATGTGATGCCGTGCTTCGGATCGTGACCGCCGATCTGCATAGCTACTGGCGTTTTCAGGCCGATCACCTGACACGCATTCCGAGCGTCCTCAGCGTCAAGACCGACGTGCCGATGGAAACGCTGAAGCGAAGCTTCGAACTGCCGTTGAGATAGGCGTCGTGGCACGATCCCTATCTTAGGGGAGAGGCGTTCCGGTTCCTTGCCAGCCAGACGAGGCCTGTGACCAGGAGCAGGATCATCACGGCATGGGTGATGTAATCGAGCCTGGTTTGCGGACCGACGCCGACGGCGATGGTGAAGGCACCGACGAGGGTGCCGAGGAGGGCAAAGGACTGGGCGGAGATCGCAGCCGTGCGGCTCCACGGTCGGTCAAGGCCGAGCAAGATCAGTCCAAGAAGGAGGACGGCCGATATCACCGCTTCGGCAATCATCGCCTGCCGGTGTTCATGGCCTTCGAGGATGAGCCCGGCATGGGTGAGCGAGGCAACGGCATAAAGACAGGTTTCGACCAGGAAGAGGATCGCGACGGCTGAACGCATGGCGTGGCTCCTTGGCAAGGTGGACGCCCACTGGACTTTCCGGGGGAAATCGCCAATAAGGTTTGATTGATACGATAATTTGAGTAATAAAACTATTTTTCAAGCATGTTGCGAGGATATTTGATGTCTTCCGCCTCCGACCGTCACGCCAGAGCCGCCGCCTCGGCGTGGCGGATGATGTTCGATCTCTTGATGAAATCGGCGCCGCAGCGGCTGGAAAACCTTCAGGTGAGGGGGCTGACGCCAAACGATTCCAGGGCTCTGTTCACCTTGCACGACGAGGGGGAACCGATCAGCGCGCTTGCCCGCCAGTGGGGGTGCGACGCCTCGACCGCGACATGGCTGGTCGACCGGCTGGAGCGTGCGGGTCTTGCCGAACGCGTGACGCCGGAACACGACCGCCGCGTCAAGCTGGTGCGACTGACTAGGAAGGGTGCGGCCACCAAGGACGAGCTGTTGACGGAGCATCATCGCCCGCCGGCGGAACTCCGACACCTTTCGGCCGAAGAGCTCGAAGAACTGGCAAGGCTGCTTGCCAAGACCGAAGGAGAGGGGTGACGGGGTTCGGGACCGATTGCCGTTTACCGCGCCCCCTGGACGATCGGGCCGGGCGATGCGGCCTGGCCATTCCTCAGAGGCGGGCCATTAGTCGACCTGGATATGAATATGGTCGTCGTGGCGGGCAGCGCGGCAGCCTTGAAAGCGGATATGGCTGTCGGTGATGCCGAGCGCGTTTTTCAGATGCGGCTCGATGAAAATCTTCTGCAGGCCGAACTTCGCAACGCCTTCGCTCGTCAGCCAGCCGATCGCCGCCGATGTGCGCTGCTCCTCGATCCGATAGGTCGGAAACAGAGACTGCAGCGCATCGAAGTTCCAGCGGGTGGTGAGCCAGTCGTTGCGCCCTTCGCATGGCAGTTCGTCGCCGGGGGCGGGTTGCTCGAAGGCGAAATAGCCGATCGGGGAGCGGGTGGCGCCATTCAGGAAGGCGCCGAAGTCTAGCTTTTTCCCATCGGCATGCGACAGATGCGGCAGCAGCGGAAAGCCGTTCATGAAGGGGAAATTCGCATCCAGCGCGACGGTGACGGTTCCGGGGAATTCTCTGTCCATGTGGGCGGCAAGCGCCTTTGCCAGATCGCGCAGTTCAGGTGTGACGTAGTTGCGGTTCAGCAGGCAATAGATCGGGGAGCGGACCACGAGCCGGTCCGTCGCGCCGGCGACGCAGGAGAGGGGAACTCGCCCGAAGATCGGCGCGGCGAAGCTCGCCGCAAAAGTGGCGCCGGCATAACAAAGCAGGAAGATCGCAAGCTTTGTCAGAAACCGCCGCAAGCCCCAGGCGTGGGAGGCGGCCAGCGCCACGAGATAGGCGATGCCGCCGATCTGCGTCAGCAGCGTCAGGATGAGAATGATCAGGGCGTGAAGGGCAAAACGGAACACGGGAAGGCCTTGCGGACGTTGCCATCCCTTAGGCGAGGCGATGCTGCTGCGCAAGGCGGATGGCGGGGAAGTGCGCGGCTCATTTATGCCCTTCCTTTGAGTGCTTTGAATTGACAGGATCAATTATCTGACTAAAGTCAGACAATATGACCTACGATCCTGTCTCTCGTGTCCGTCGCTTCAACCGTGCCGTCACCTCCGAAGTCGGCGCTCTCGATACGTCTTTCCTCGGACGCGGCCGTCCGCTGGGTGCTGCCCGCGTCCTCAATTCGATCGGCCGGGGGCAATCGGATGTTGCGGTGATCCGCGATTATCTCGGTCTCGACTCCGGCTTGATGAGCCGCCTGCTGCGCAGTCTGGAAGAGGAGGGTCTCATCGAGACGGTGCCGAACCCTCAGGACGCGCGTCGCCGCGTTGCCAGGCTGACCGAAACCGGCCGTTCCGAGTTTCAGGCTTATGAAGCGCTTTCCAATGCGCAGGCGAAATCCTTTCTGACGCGCCATCGTCGCCCGGACGAACTGCTGCGCGCCATGGATATCGTCGCTTCCTCGCTAAGACGTGAGCAGATCGTGCTCGAGGAGAAAGACCCTCGGCACGAGGACGCCAGCTATTGTCTGAACGAATACTACGGCGAACTTGCACGCCGCTTCGAGAAGGGTTTCGATGTATCGCTTTCTCGCGATCCCGACGCCAAGGATATGATCCGTCCGCACGGTGCGTTCCTGGTGGCCATGTCGGATGGCCTGCCGATCGGCTGTGTCGGGCTGAAGGGCAATGGCGGCGAGGTTGCAGAGATCAAAAGGCTCTGGGTCGCCCCGTCCGCGCGTGGCCTTGGGCTCGCAACGCGCCTTATGACGGCCGCCGAGAACATCGCCCCCGAGCTATCCATCAAGCTCCTGCGTCTGGATACGAATAGCGCGCTGCCCGAGGCAACACAGCTTTATCGCGGAACCGGCTGGAGTGAGATCGACCGTTTCAATGACGACCCATACCCGGACACGTTCTTTGAAAAACGCCTTTAAGCGAAGGTCGCTTTGTGTTGCCCGTGGTTTGGGGCCCTCGGCAATTTGAAACGGAACACCAGTCACGGTGATAGCGGATGTTCCCCATTCTCCTCTCCTTCCTGTAGCAAGCACAGGAAGGAGGGGGGAAGGCGCCGCTGCCCGGCTCTTTGCATGGCTCAGGGCGTTCGGCCCTGCGATCGATTCACTGGATCGATCGCTCCTGCTTCGCAGGGCCGGGCCTCACCCCCTGAGGATCAGGCGACGAAGCGCTCGGCGGGTGGGCGGCGGCGCAGGTTCGGCTGTATCACCGCAGGCGGGTTATAGGCCGCCTCCAGCGGGCCGGTGTCGGTGCCGGGCGGGACGATCGCGTCGATCCGGTCGAGGATGTCGTCCGTCAGGCTCACCCCAGCACCGGCAAGCAGATCGTCAAAGTGCTCCATCGTGCGCGGGCCGATGATCGCCGAGGTGACGGCGGGATGGGCGATAGCGAAGGCCATCGCCATGTGCGCCAGCGAAAGCCCTGCCTGCTGCGCGAGCGGGATGAGCCGTTCGACCGCGTCCAGCCGGCGCTCGTCGTTCATCTGCCTGGGGAAGCGTTTGGCGCGGGCGCTGTCGGGCTGCGGCGCGCCCTTGCGGTATTTGCCGGTGAGCATGCCCATCGCCAGCGGGCTCCACACCATCGCGCCCATTCCGTAACGCTCGCAGGCGGGCAGAACCTCGCGTTCGATACCGCGGTTGAGGATCGAATAGGGCGGTTGCTCGACGCGGAAGCGGGCCAGACCGCGGCGCTCGGAAACCCATTGCGCCTCGACGATTTCCGAAACGGGAAAGGTCGACGATCCCACCGCCCGCACCTTTCCCGCCCGCATGAGGTCGGTGAGTGCGGATAGCGTCTCCTCGATGTCGGTATCGGGTGCTGGCCGGTGGATCAGGTAGAGATCGATATGGTCGGTCTGCAGGCGGCGGAGCGAATCCTCGACCGCCCGCGTCAGCCAGCGGCGTGAATTGCCCTGGCGGTTCGGGTCGTCGCCCATCGGCAGATGCGCCTTGGTGGCGAGCACGACGTCGTCGCGCCGTCCCTTGAGCGCCTTGCCGACGATCTCCTCCGATTCGCCTCGGCTGTAGATATCGGCGGTGTCGATGAAGTTTATGCCGGCATCGAGTGCCTTGTGGATGATCCGGATCGAATCCTCGTGGTCGGGATTGCCGGCGGCGCCGAACATCATCGCGCCGAGGCAATAGGGGCTGACCTTGATGCCGGTTCTTCCAAGCGTGCGGTATTGCATGGTCTGTTCCTTTTATTGGGGAGGCGGACTTCGTGCGCATCGATGTGGCCAACACCGTCGCGCCGTGTTAATTTGCATAAACGGAACCGTATTCCATTTATATACGGAACGATGTTCCGTTTTGCAAGCGGATGAAAGATGAACGACGAGAGCAAAGAGCAGGGGGACGGCCTGAAGCCCGGGGAAAAGGCGGACAGGCCGGTGCGCGCCGACGCCAAGCGCAATCTCGACGGGCTGCTTCAGGCGGCGATGGCGGTATTTGCGAGTTCTGGCGTCGACGCCCCGGTGCGTGAGATCGCGGAGAAAGCCGGCGTCGGCATCGGCACTGTTTATCGGCATTTTCCCGAGCGTTCCGACCTCGTCGTCGCCGTCTTCCGCCGCGAAATCGATGCCTGCGCCGACGCTGCGCCGATCCTTGCCGCCGAACATGCGACGGGTGAGGCGCTGGCCAGATGGATGCAGCGGTTCGTGGGTTTCATCGCGGCCAAGCGCGGGCTTGCGGCGGCCCTGCACTCTGGCAACCCGGCCTTCGATCCCTTGCCCGCCTACTTCCAGCAGCGACTGCAGCCGGCCCTTCGCTCGCTTCTCGATGCCGCTGCTGCCGCCGGCGAGGTGCGCACCGATATCGCTGCCGAGGATCTTCTGAATGCGGCCGCAAGCCTCAGCATGCACGCCTACGCCCAAGGGCCCGAATATGCCCGGCGCATGGTTTCGCTGCTGGTCGACGGGCTGCGCTACGGCGCCGTACAGCGGTGAAGATGCGCCGATGAAACAGGCGGTCACCCGGCTGGCGCACACGCCTGGCCGGGCGACGGCCTGGGATCATCAGGTCCGTATCGACAGCTCGATATCCTCTTCGAATGGTGTCGAGAGGTAGCCGGCTGCGGGCGAGCGTACGCGGGCGAGGTATTCCGGGCAGAGGTCGGCATTGTCGGCGACGATGAGGGCGCCCGGCCCCAGGCGGTCTTCCACCAGTTCCAAGATATCGCGATAGAGCGCCTTGGCGCCATCGAGGAACAGCAGGTCGATCGTTTCCGGGAGATCCGTGCTCAGGGTCTCAAGGGCATCGCCTTCGCGGATCTCGACGAGGTCGATGAGGCCGCCCGCCGTCAGGTTGGCGCGGGCGCGGACCAGCTTCGACGGCTCGAACTCGCTGGTGATCAGCCGGCCGCCGCCATTGTCGCGCAGCGCGGCCGCGAGATGGAGGGTCGAGATGCCGAAGGATGTGCCGAATTCGACGATCGTTCGTGCGCGGCTGCTTCGCGCCAGCATGTAGAGCAGGGCGCCGGCCTCCCTGGAGACGGGAAGCCAAAGATCCCTGAGGCGCCCGTAAAGGTCGAGATATTCGGTCTTGCTGCCGATCAGGCGCATTCGCTCATCACCTGATAGGCCTGACATTGCCGGGCTCGTCGCCGTGGCGGCTTCTTCGAATAGACCGTTGAGCAGGGGTGCCAGCGGGGCGGTGGTCAGCGTCGTCATGTCAAATCTCCTTGATGACAGGTTCTTGTGTGGGACGAAAAATACGAGTAATTCGTCGCATCTGCTATTCGCATTGCGGAGCGCTGCCATGACCGATCGTCCAAGAGCCCGGATTTCCTCACGAAAACA
The DNA here is from genome assembly GCF_056399245.1 of Rhizobium sp. 01N447_2. NCBI lineage: Bacteria > Pseudomonadati > Pseudomonadota > Alphaproteobacteria > Hyphomicrobiales > Rhizobiaceae > Rhizobium > Rhizobium sp. 01N447_2. The sequence continues at coordinate 156,999 of NZ_JBFTQY010000018.1, read as the reverse complement.
GCCCAAGCAGGCCCGATCGAGCGAGCTCGTGGCGGCGATCCTGGATGCCGCTGCTCAGGTTTTGGCGCGGGAAGGCGCCCAGCGCTTCACGACGGCACGGGTGGCCGAAAGGGCGGGCGTCAGCATCGGATCGCTCTACCAATATTTCCCCAACAAGGCAGCGATCCTCTTCCGGCTGCAGAGTGACGAATGGCGGCAGACGACGGACATGCTCGGCGGGATCCTCGCCGATGCGCAAAGGCCGCCGCTCGAACGGCTGCGCCGTCTCGCCCATGCCTTTCTCCGCTCGGAGTGCGAGGAGGCGGCGATGCGCGTGGCGCTCCATGACGCCGCGCCCCTTTATCGCGATGCACCGGAGGCGCAGGCGGCGAGGGCATCAGGAGACCACATCGTCGAACTGTTCATGCAGGAAGTGCTGCCTTGCGCGCCGGAGGTGACCAGGGCGCTCGCCGGCGAATTGATCACCACGACGCTCGGCACGGTGGGCAAGCAGTTCTCGGAGGCTCCGCGGAACCTTGCCGAGATCGACGCTTATGCCGACGCCATGGCCGATATGTTCTGTGCCTACCTAGAACAGCTTGGGGCTGGCCGGGACGGGGCATGATGTTCCGGCTGCGCTCCGTTAGGCCCGGTGCTCCCTGCACGCTAGTACTCCGGGGCGCTGGCGCGAGGTGGTGGTGTGAGGGGAGGCAAGCGAAAGCGCTGCATCCCAGCGCCTGTCATCGCAGAATGCTGTGGTGGTTCGATGGATGGAGTAGGTTCTACTGGTGGTCCAGTTGCTTCGACAGCTCGGCAAAAAGCCTGTCGCAGTCGGTGTTCATCTGGACGAGATCGACGGCGACGGTGATGGCGTGGCGTCCTTCGATGCTGTCGATGTCGAGCTTCCTCTCGCAGCACCATTGCCGAACGGCATCGGTGACGATGGTTATGTCATCATCATTGAGCGAGATGAGCGACAGGAGCACCTTTGTACCCTCCATGAAACGGCAAGAGCACCTATAGTCTCGCAAGCGGTCGCGTCGATGATCCGATGAGCGATGGCGTTTACTCTACGCTCATTCAGCAGCAATACCACGGCCATTTTGACACGGCTTGGTGACAGCCGAACGATCCCGACAGGCGCTCGTCAGAGCGGTATCTGCCAGGATTGCTTGATCTTCTCCATCGGGATTTCCGTCTTGATGTTGCGGACGCCTTCGATGCGGCCGAGGTGTTCCATCTGGAAGCGCCTAGAATACCGACCGGGCTCGTTTATTTCGCCAGCACGATATGCGTGGCGTGTTCGGTTGCGACATGCTCGGCGACGCGGAAGCCGAGGGCGGGGAGGTCGATGCCCGTGAACATCGCTTCGCCCTTGCCGAGTACGACCGGCGAGATGGCGAAATGCAATTCGTCGATCAGGCCAGCCTTCAGATATTGGCGGACGGTGCTGACGCCGCCACCGATTTTCACGTCCTTGTCGCCGGCCGCAGCCACCGCCTTGTCAAGCGCTTCCTCGATGCCGCCGGTGACGAAGTGAAACGTCGTGCCGCCCTCCATGACGATCGGTTCGCGGGGATAATGCGTCAGGATATAGGTCGGCGCGTGATAGGGCGGGTTTGGCCCCCACCAGCCTTTCCATACGTCATCCGGCCACTCGCCGCGGATGGGGCCGAACATGTTGCGCCCGAGAATGAAGGCGCCGAAATTGGCCATGCCGCGAGCCGCATAATCCTCATCAACGCCTTCAGAACCGCCATCCTTTCCGATCATCGCGCGGAAGGTGCGGGTGCGGAAAAACCATTCGAACATCTCCGTTCCCCGCTTGCCCAGCGGATCGGTCATGCTTTGCTCCGGCCCGGCGCCGAAACCATCTACGGAAAGGGAAACTGCTGCGACACGCACCTTGGGCATGCTCTCCTCCATCTGATTGCGTATTGAAACTAGTTGCGTTGTCGCATAAGTGATCCTATATTGCAACCAGTTTTAAGGAGAGAATATCGTGGATATTGAACTGCGGTCGGGCTGCCCGATCAACCTGACGATGGAAGTGCTGGGCGATCGGTGGAGCCTCATCATCATCAGGGACATCATGTTCGGCAACCGCCGCCATTTCCGCGATCTTCTGACCCATTCGGAGGAGGGGATTGCCTCCAACATCCTGGCCGCCAGGCTGAAGCGCCTGCTCTCGCTCGGATTCATCAGCAAGCGGGACGACCCGAGCCACAGCCAGAAAGCGATCTACAGCCTGGCGGAGCCGGCGATCCAGCTCGTGCCCGTCTTTGCCATGATCGGCGCCTGGGGGCGGCGCCATTTGCCTGTGAGCGAGGAGCTGAGCATCCGCGCGCAGCTTCTCGAAGAAGGCGGGCAGCCGCTTTGGGACGAATTCATGGAGGATCTCCGGCAGATCCACATCGCCGATCCGATCGGCGGCGCCAACGGCACATGCACCTCGCCTGTACTGGCGAAGCTGACGGCGGCGTTCCTAGAGGTTCGCGCGAGATCGTTGTCGCAGGCATCCTGATTACGAGGGAGGTCGGTCGGCTCGATCAGCCTCCGGCACTCTGGTATTTGCCGGTGGCATACCGCCAGTGAGCGATTGATATCAACACCCAGATCGGGCCGGCCACGAGAGCCACAGGCCCGGCCCAGTCCCCGAGGATCGGGATGGGTTTGCCGAGCAGGGCGCCGACGGGGACCGAACTGGTGAGGGCCAACGGGACCGCGGTGATGAGGATGGTCTGGATGCCGCCCGGAAAAATATTGAGCGGGTAGCGCGTCAATTCCCAAAAGCCGAAGAAGATCGAGAACAGATGGTTGGACCGCACCCAAATCAATGCCGTGGCGCCGATCATGGTGATGAGCGCACCCGTCAGCAGCGTCGCGCTGATAAGCGCAGCAATGAAGAATGACGCGGACCAGATCGACCAGGTGAAGTCGATGGACAGAACGGCCCAAGCCATCAGCGCCACTGCGAGGATGACGTGGCCGGCATAGCCGATATTAAGGCCGGAAAAGACCAGATAGGCCCAAGGGCTGAAAGGTTTGACCAACAGCGTGTCGTAAGTTCCGAGCCGCACCAGTTCTTCGAGCTCGCGCAACTGCACGAAGCTCATCGCGGCGCCGAGCGAATAAGCCAGCAGTTGGAAGCTGAACAGCAGCGCAAGCTCCGGCCAGGTCCAGCCGCCGAGCGTGTCGAAGCGGGCAAGCAGGATTCCGATGGTGGCGAAGATGCTGCCATAGGAAAGGATCTGCGCAAGACGGTCGAGCCAGAAAGCGCCGCGATATTCCATCTTGGAGCGGACATGCATCCGGACCAGCAGCGGAAGGACGCGCAGGTGATGCATGAGCATGATCAACCTCCCTGCACGGTGATGCGGCCGGAGGCGCAGCGCCACAGCCAAAGGACGCCGGCAAGGAACAACGCGGCCCAGCCGAGACCAAGGCCGAGATGGAGCCAGACATCGGCAGTGGAAAGCCTGCCGAGATAGACGGCATTGGGATAATAGACCACCCAGGCGAAGGGCAGGTGGCGGGCAACCGTGGCGAGAGGTTCGGGGAAGAACCAGAAGGGCACCAGCAGGCCCGAGAACAATTGCAGCAGAGCGCCCAGGATCCAGTCAAGCGAGAAGCTCGTCATCAGCCAGAAGGCGATGAGGCCGAAGAGCGCCGACATCAGGAACAGGAGCGTAAAGGACAGCGCCCAGAAGGCGACGAACATCAAGCCATCGAACAGGCTCGCCGGCGGCAGCATGCCGTAAAACAATGCGGTGAAGGTCACCGTCGGAATGACCTGGGTCATCAGGCGATAACCGAAGCTGCCGCATTCGTTGGCGAAGAGATAGAGCGGATAGGACAAGGGCTTGAGCAGCCAAACCGCGATATCGCCTGTCTTGAGCGACCGGCCTATCTCGCCGATGATCCTTTCAGGGCGGGTCGCTCCCATCACCGCGCCGCCGAGCAGCGCATAGGTCACCATCTGCTGCAGGGAGACGCCGTCGACGACGATGCCACCGATGCCGGCATAGGCCGCCTGCCAGATGGCGACACGCGCGAAAACCTGCACGAGTTTGCCGAAGATATTGGCCCATACTTCGTTGCGGTAGGCGAGCTGCGAATGGAAGGAACTGCGCGCGAAGGCGAAATAGGCGCTCATGATGCCCGGGCCTTGGCATTGCTACGCTGGTCGGCGTTGCGGCGCTGGTAGAAGGTGCGGATGACCTCTTCGATGTCGGGCTCGTGCAGTGCCACGTCCTTGAGGTCGCGCCCGCTGCCGACCTCCGACAGGATCGCGACCAGCGAGATGTCTTCACGCTCGATGAGATAATTCTTACGCAAGCCCTCGTCGCTGACGAGAGCCGCGGTGCGCAATGGCAGCGGTCCGGGGTCACTGGCAAATTCGAGTGTCAGCCGCCGGGCCGAGCCCAATGCCGCGCGCAGGCTCTTCAACTCGCCGTCGAAGATGAGCCTGCTATGATCGACCATGATCAGTCGCGGGCAGATGGTCTCGATGTCCTGCAGGTCATGGGTGGTGAGAATGATGGTGACGCCGCGCTCGCGGTTGATCTCGGCGAGAAAGCGCCGAACCGCATCCTTGGCGACCACATCAAGACCTATGGTCGGTTCGTCCAGAAAGAGGATCTTGGGGTCGTGCAGCAGTGACATCACGATCTCGGCGCGCATGCGCTGACCGAGGCTGAGTTGGCGCACTGCGCGGTCGAGAAAGGGCGTCAAGTCGAGCAGTTCGCTGAAGCGCCGGAGATTATCCGCATAACGGGCGACKGGGATGTCGTAGATGCGCTGGTGAAGGGTGAAACTGTCAACCAGCGGCAGGTCCCACCACAACTGGCTGCGCTGGCCGAAAACGACGCCGATCTCGCGGGCATTGTCCATCCGCTTCAGATGCGGCGTTCGGCCGAGCACTGAGAGCGTGCCGGCACTCGGCACCAGAATGCCGGTCATCATCTTGATCATCGTGGATTTGCCGGCGCCGTTGGGGCCGAGATAGCCCACGGCTTCGCCCGCCGCGATATCGAAACCGATGTCGGAAACGGCCAGAACTTCGGTATATTCGTTGGTCACCAGCGTCTTCAAAGCGCCCAGCAGGCCTGGAAATCGCTTGTGCTGCCGGAAGCGTTTGCTGACACCCCGTGCCTCGATCAAAGCCGTCATGTGTATTTCCTCGAGGGTAATTCCAGCCGATTCGGCAGCAGCATCCAGGCTAACGCGGGGCTTGGCCAGTTCAAGCAAAAGTCGCTTTTTTGGCGTTACTCAATCGAACCTAACCTTTTGCGTTGACAGCCATGATCAATCGATTCCTGGTAGGATCATGAGGATTCTCGCAATATCCGGCAGCGCCCGGCTCAATTCCACCAACACGGCTATGCTGCGGGCTGTCCGCGCCGTTGCGCCCAGCGATATCGAAGTTTCGATCTTCGACGGCGTCGGACGGTTGCCGGTATTCTCGCCTGACCTCGAGGGAGAATCTCTGCCGGAGGTCGTGCGGGATTTCATCGATGTGATCGCTCAGAGCGACGGGGTGATCTTTACCAGCCCGGAATATGTGCGATCCATTCCCGGAGGCCTCAAGAATGCGATCGACTGGCTCGTATCGGGAGATGAGATCGTCCATAAGCCGATCGCCCTGCTGCATGCATCGCATCGAGGCGATGACATGCTGGCGGGCCTTCGCACTGTTCTTGCGACCATCACCGACCGCTTCGCGGGCGATATTTTCCTCAGGCTTCCTCTCATGAAACTGGAGCCGGCCGAGGTGTTCAAGGCCGTGGAGGCAGCGGAGAACCATTCCAGGGTGCAGGCCTATCTTCAGGCATTCTCGGCCTATTGCATGGCAGACAGCAAGACCGCCTGAGGTCCGCTCGCTGCATCATCGAACCTCCATCAGCAGGCCGTTCTCGAATGCCGTCTTTTCGTGAAGCGTGTGCAGAATGACGAGCGGGGCTGCGAGCAGCGCGGCAAGGATGAAGGCGGAGAGGAAGTGTCTCGTCAGGAGACGAAGGAAATGTCGGATCATCTTGATCTCCAGCTGCCGCGAATATTCTTTGTGCTGGACCCCAACAATTGCGGCAGCATGACCGGCTGCCTTGCAAGCTCCGCAATGCTGCCGCAACCCTTGTGGCAGACAGAAGGGGTGAGCGAGACAATGGACGGGCGATGCGGATACTGCTGATAGAGGATGAGAGGGAGCTGGCCGAGGCGCTGTCGGCCGCACTCGGCAAACATGGGATCGTCACCGACCACACAATGCACTTGGCCGATGCCGTCGAACTGACGCGGCAGAACCTCTACGATGCGATCCTGCTCGACCGGCGCCTGCCGGACGGAGAGGGGCTGAGCTTCATTCCGGAGCTCAGGCGGACGGGCAAGGATACGCCGATCATCGTGCTGACGGCGCTGAATGAGCCGAGGCAGCGGGTGGAAGGGCTCGATCTCGGCGCCGACGACTATCTCGGTAAGCCGTTCTTGGTCGAGGAGCTGATGGCGCGGCTCAGGGCCGTGCTGCGGCGATCGCCTGAAGTGGCCGAACTCAAGATCACGGCCGGGCGGATGGTGATCGACCCGCTGCATCTCAGCGTCACCGTCGATGGCGTGCCGCTCGATCTGCCGCGGCGCGAACTGCTGGTGCTTGCAGCCCTTGCCAGACGCAAGGAGAAGACCGTGCTGCGCTCGACGCTGGAGGCGGCGGTTTATAATTACGAAGAGGAAATCCAGTCGAATGCGCTCGACGCGCATATCTCGCGGCTGCGCAAGCGGCTGATCGATGCCGGCGCTGGCGTAGCGATCCATAATATCCGCGGCGTCGGCTATCTCATGAAGGAAGAATGATGCGCGAGGCGACCAAGTCGAACCTTTCACTCTGGTGGACGCTCAGCTGGCAGCTCAGTATCGTTTTCGTGGCTGTTGTTGCGACGGTGATCATCGGGCTTTGCATTTACGCCACCAGCATCCTCTCGCCCAATGAAGGAATGCAGGTTCAGCTGACTGCAGCCCTCGAGGAAGCTCTTACGCGTGACTCGCAGGGCAGGATCGCCATAGCTGATAGCCCGCGGCTCAGGTCGTTCAAGGCTGAGAACAACAGGCTCTGGTTTTTCGTCGCAACACCCAGTGGAGAAACGGCCTCCTACGGCGTAATACCGGCGCCCTATGCGGACCTAGCCCGGTACGTCTACCTTATCAAAGACGCTGACATACGAGGGGCGTCTGGTACGACCGAGGTCGCCTCCATCGACCGTGTCGACACGGCAGAAGGCGAGTACAGAGTGATGTACGGCGGAAACGCCAGCAGAAGCTCCGCATTTCTGGCTATACTCGGCAAAACCTACCTCATTTACACACCACTCTTGGCCATCGCTTTGCCCGGGGTTTTTCTAACGATCCCCCGCGTCGTAGCGCGCGCTTTGGCCGGCGTGAAGGATATAGCGAGCAAGGCATCGGAAATCGAACCCCGCCGGCAAGGAGCCCGATTGCCGGTGGATGGTATCCCCACGGAAATCGCACCATTGGTGATTGCTTTTAACGGAACGCTTGAGCGACTTGAGAACGAGTTTAAGAAACGCCAGCGTTTCCTGCTCGATGCGGCGCATGAGCTGCGGACGCCGATCGCTATCATGCAGACGCGCATCGACGGCATGCCCGATGGGCGCGAGCGGCAGCGGCTGCTTGACGACGTGGCGCGGCTGGCCGAGGCGGCCGAACAATTGCTCGATTTCGAGCGGAACCACCAGGCGGCCGATCTCGACGAAACGGTCGATCTCGTCGAGATCGGCCGGACGGTGGTCGCCGACCTTGCGCCGCTGGCCATCGCCGGCGGCTACCAGATATGCTTTCAAAGCGAGACGGAGAGCATTGAACACCGCGGCAGCCCTTCCGCCCTGCCGCGGGCGGTCAGCAACTTGGTGCGCAACGCCATCGATCACGGCGGCAATAGGGGCATGATCACGGTCTCGGTATCGCGTCTGGCCTCCGCCGGCAGCAGGGTCAGCGTCGCCGACGAGGGACCGGGCATTGCGGCCGAACATCGCGAGCTGGTGTTCGAGCCCTTTTATCGCGTTACCCCAAGAAGCAGGGGCGCCGGTCTCGGCCTCAGCCTCGTCAAGCAGGTCGCCGTAAATCATGGCGGTGAGGTTAGCATCGAGAGCAGTGCTGCCGGGACGCGGGTGACGATCGAACTCGCATAAGGTCGGGCCTGCTTGAGCAATATCCGCCCCCAGAGCCTTTCCTGGTTCTGATCAGGAAAGGCTCTGGGAAGCGATCTGTAATGTTGCGGCAATTGTCGACCGCCACTTTCGCCGGAGTTCATCGGCGACGGAGGCCAGACAGCGTGCGCAGCAATCCATTCCTATTTTCCTTTCCCGTGGCGTCGAGAAGCTTGTCCCTCGCTCTGCCGGTGGCGCTCGCCATGGCCGCGGCCGGTTGCAGCTCGGTGCCGCTGAAGGAGGCCGGCACGCTTTCTTCCTATGGTAATCTCGGAGCGCCGAAGGGCAAGCTGTCGAAATCGCGCGTCTATGTCGACGGGACGCGCCTTAGTCCGGCAAAGACGGTGAGCATCGTGCCGACGACCTTCGCCTTCAGCGCCGCGACCCGCGTCAAATCCGACGCCGACCGTGTAATGGTGGCGAACGCGCTGGACCGGGCGCTCTGCATCTCGCTCAGCGACAAATATCAGCTGGTCTCTGCCGGCCAGCCAGCGGATCTGACAATCCGCTCGGTCGTCACCGACATTGTACCGACCAACAAGGCGATGGCGGGTGTTTCGACCGTCGTGACCGTTGGCACCGGTTTCGTGCTGCCGGTCGGCGTGCCGCGGCTGCCGGCCGGCCTCGGCGGATTGGCGGTCGAGGCGGAAGCCGTCGATAGCGGTGGCGTGCAGCGGGCGGCGATCGTCTGGTCGCGCGGGGCAAACTCGCTGCAGAACAACCCCCGCGTTTCCGAAGTCGGCGACGCCTATAGCCTGGCTTCGAAATTCAGCAGCGAGTTTTCCAGCATGCTGATCAAAGGCAAGGAGCCGAAAGGACTGGATATCTCGCTGCCGTCAGGGCAGCGGATGAAATCCTGGCTCKGCGGAAAACCGAAATACGCCGCCTGCGACGCCTTCGGCCGGCCGCCCGGACTGATGGGGGCGGTAGCCGCCAAATACGGCGCGCCGCCGCAATGGACCGAGAAGAAGCCGAAACCAGCGGCGACCTATTGAGAGACGATGCGCGGCGGCGACTGCCGCCGCGACCAGCACTCAGCCCGCCCCAGGCTGACGGGACGGACGGAGCAAAGGCAGGCAAGGCTTGTGCTCCGTCCGTCTGAAATGCGCCGCGCATTTCGCGTCAGCCGGCGGCTCTGGGCTTCAGCCAGAAATACAGTTTGATCTGATCGGGCCTGTCGGAGGGATGCGGGCCGCGCATGAACAATTCGCCGCCATTGCGCTCGATCACGCGCCGCGAGGCGTCATTGTCCTCGTTGCAGAGGATGACGAGCCGGTCGAGGCCTTCCTTCGCCGCGACACCCAGCAAAAGCCTCAGGGCCGCCGTCGCGTGGCCATTGCGCTGTTTCCACGGCACGACGGAATATCCCACATGGCCCGAGACTTCCTGGGGCAGCTCTTCGGTGCCAGCTTGAAAGCGCAGGCTGATGCTGCCGCAGAATTCACCGTCCCAGATCCAGAACAGACGGGTGGTCAGAGGCGGTGATCCGGATCCGGCGCGCCGTCTGCCATCAGGAATGAGATCGTCGAGAAGCCTTGATCTGTCCTGGCGGAGCCACTGAAGCTCACTGTGAACATAGGCTTCATCGCCCGCGCGGCGCGGATCGGGAGACCAGCCGGCAGCGAGCGCCGCTTCGAAGCCCGAGGTTTGCCAGATCCGGCGGCAGCAGGACGACACGGCCGGCAGGCTTTGCTGGATCTCCAGATGTCATGTCGCACCCAGTTTCGTGTCGCCTAACCGACCAATCTTGGCCGCGCAGACAAGCACGACCAATCGGCGATTGGAAGCCGTGCAACGGGCTTTCGGCCATCAAAAAAGCCCCGCATCTTCATGCGAGGCTTGCTCCGATGGATGGGCCGGATTACTGGCACTGGCGGCGCGGGCCGTAATTCGGCTGGTAGGTATTGTCATAGGCGCGGTAGGACCGATAGCGGCTGTAGCAATAGTCGGCATGCGAACTATAGGCACGCGTGCGCGGCTGAGAAGCGATAATGCTGCCGATGAGCGCGCCGGCGGCCAGGCCGCCGATGATGGCGCCGGTGTTGTCGTGGTGGCGATACCGGCGATCGTAGCGCCGATCCCAGCCATAGCGGTCGTCGCGGTAGTAGTCCCGGTCGCGATAGTGGTGGCGGTTGCGATACCACCTGCGATTATTGCCGAACTGACCCGGGCAGTTGGTGAAGTTATTGCAGCCAACGGTCATGATGCGGGCATCGGTGCTTTGAGGCGCCGGCTGCGCCGATTGCACCGGGCTCGGCACGAACGCCGGACCCGCCGAGGCCGGCATTCCGGAGAAGGCCGTCGCTATCGACAGGGCAATAATGGCGAATCTGTTCATTTCACTCACCTTAGGTAAACGGATCTATCGAGGGGATAACGCAGGGGAAGGGAATAGGTTTCATTTTGGGATGGAATGAGGCTGCCTATGTGCGCCTTCGCTAACATAATAGCGCTGCACACCGCTGCTGGACGGTAGGAACCGACCGGTCCTAAAGCGCTTCAAGAGCGCGATCCCAGTGATCGCATGAAGCCGTTTCCATCCGCGCTGACAAGATGTGGCCGATCGGGCGCTGTCGTGAAGCCTCAGAATAATACGCCGGATATTTTCGAGGGTTGATCCGGATCTGGTTCGCGCTCTATCAGAGCTCACCTTCCGCCGGCCAGCAATCGGAGTTGGCTTTCGTCATGCACACCCTGGCGGTAAAGCTCGATGATGAGGGCGCCCAGACGGTCGGCCTCCTTGCTTGATCTGTCGATCTTTAGCTCGCTACAGAGAGCTTCGTGGACACGCCTGCACACATCGAGATCCTCGGAGGCGAGCGGTTCGTCACGCGTGCTGAACAGCTTGTCTGACATCGCAATCTGCCCTTTTTGGATGCCGTGAATCGCTTTCGTAAAAAAAAAGATAATTTCGCGGTGTTTGCTCTGCAAGACGGGCGAAGGTCCGAAATTCAAAAACAATTCGGGGGCACGCACGGGAAGATGCGGGCGAGGGCTTCAGAGCATGGATATGAGACCGATCCGTGTATCGGCCTGATGGATAGCGTGCACGTGCTACTTGATTGCGGGGTCCTTGGCGCCTTGCTGCGACAGGCGCAGCTCTTTCAGCCGCTTGGTTTTTTCCCGGCGGGCCCGCTGCTCCGCCTCGATGGTTTCCTTGGCGGCTCGCTCGGTGTTTTCGAAACGATCCTGCCGGTAAGCCTTTGATGAGGGTTCACGTTCTCTTTTCATGGCCGCTAAACGCAAATCTGCGAAAACGGTTTCATGGGAAAATGCATAACTGGCTGTCAATCGATCGACGTGCTTCGGCGAGCCGGCGTATGGAATGGCAGCCATACCAGCAACCGGGCGCCTCGTCGGCGCCCGGCAACATTGCGGCTCAGCCCTTGATGAAGGCGAGGATGTCGGGATTTATGATGTCGGCATGGGTGGTGCACATGCCATGCGGGAATTTCTCGTAGACCTTCAGCGTGGCGTTCTGCAGCAGCTTGGCCGAGAGCAGGGCGGAGTCGGCGATCGGCACGATCTGGTCGTCATCGCCGTGCATGACGAAGGTCGGCACGGTGATGATCTTCAGGTCTTCGGTGAAGTCGGTTTCCGAAAAGGCCTTGATGCCGTCGTAATGCGCCTTGGCGCCGCCGATCATGCCTTGGCGCCACCAATTGTTGATGACCGGTTCCAGGACCTTCGCGCCCGGCCGGTTGAAGCTGTAGAACGGACCGGCCGGCAGGTCGTGATAGAACTGTGCGCGATTGTCGGCGAGCTGCTTGCGCAGGCCATCGAAGACTTCGATCGGCAGGCCACCGGGATTGGCTTCCGTCTTCACCATGATCGGCGGCACGGCGCCGATGATGACGAGTTTGGCGACACGGCCCTGCGGCTGGCCATGGCGGGCGACATAATGGGTCGCTTCGCCGCCGCCTGTGGAGTGGCCGACATGGACGGTGTTCCTGAGATCGAGATGCTCGACGACGGCTGCGGCATCGGCGGCGTAATGGTCCATATCATGACCGTCACCCACTTGCGTGGAGCGGCCGTGGCCGCGCCGATCATGGGCGACGACGCGGTAGCCCTTCTCAAGGAAGAACAGCATCTGGGCGTCCCAGTCGTCGGAGCATAGCGGCCAGCCGTGATGGAACATGATCGGCTGGGCAGTCTTCGGCCCCCAATCCTTGTAGAAGATCTCGACGCCGTCTTTGGTTGTGACTGTGCTCATCTTTTGGCTCCGTTGTTTAGATTGGATTCATGCGGTCGGAAGTTTGCGCCGTTGCCGGCAGAATTGGCAAGGCCACGAGCGCCGTTGCGCCGGAGGCTTAGGGCAAGAGGTCGCGCCTGAGGGATAAGTCGGCTCTGAATATGCTGATGTCCTTATTGAATGGCTCTTTCTATTCTATTGATATGACAGGAGTTTGCGTGTCTCCGCGAGATGGGCGCGCAGCACCCGTCCATCTCGCATGACGGGACGGGAGATTTGGCCATCCTCGCCTGGCTGCTTCGTGCTGCGAACATTCTTTTGATCCCCGGTATATCGGCCTGTTGGTCACCTCAGGCAGGTTCGTCATGGCGTAGCGAAGGCAGCTGGTTTGACGGCCGAATGTCTGCAATGAGCCAATTTTTTGCCGTTCGTTCAAGATATCTGTCCGGGTAGTTCAATATATCTGTCCGGGTAGGTGTGTTGGTACTCTGCGTTGCGCGCATTGCAGACCGCCGCCGGGGCTCACTTGAACGGCGGTTTATGCCCAACCATCTAATCCTCACACAACAGCACAATGGCGAACGGTCGCAATCGCGACCGCTTCGCCGGCGGCGGGACGGCCGTTCTTGCCGCCTGAGGATCAAATCATGGGTTATATGGATAAGGACATAGCGCCTCAGAATGACGGGGCGCTGATCGATGCCTATTCGCAATCGATCGCAGCAGCAGTCGACATCGTCGGGCCCGCAGTCAGCCGGATCGAGAGGGTGGGAGGCCGGCAGGGGCATGGTTCTGGCTTCGCCGTCTCGCCTGACGGCCTGATCATCACCAACAATCATGTCGTCGACGACGCCAAGGTCGTTCGCATCACCACACCTGACGGCTTCGTTACCGAGGGCCGGGTGCTCGGCCGCGATGTGGATACCGATATCGCTGTCATTCGCGCCAATACAAGCACCGGCGCCTGGGCGAAGCTCGGAGATTCCCAGCGCCTGCGCAGGGGCCATATCGCAATCGCGATCGGAAACCCGCTCGGCTTCGAATGGACGGTTACCGCCGGTATCGTCTCGGCGCTCGGCCGTTCGATGCGGGCGGCAAGCGGCCGGCTGATGGAAGATGTCATCCAGACCGATGCGGCGCTCAATCCCGGCAACTCGGGCGGGCCGTTGGTGTCGTCAGGCGGAGAGGTCATCGGCGTCAACACGGCCGTCATCCAGGGCGCGCAGAGCATCGCCTTTGCCGTGGCGTCGAATACGGCCAATTTCGTGGTTTCGGAAATTCTCCGCTATGGCCAGGTCAGACGTGCCTTCATCGGCATAGCAGGCGATACGATCGTGCTGCCGCGCCGGGTGGCACTCACCGCTGGCACGGTACAAACGACCTCCGTTCGCATCCGCCGCGTCGAGCCGGAGGGGCCGGCGGCGAAGGCAGGGCTGCAAGAGGGCGATTATATCCTCGCCATCGACGGCAGTCCTGTCGGAGGCGTCGACGATATCGTCCGATTGATGGATGGCAGCAGGATCGGCAGGGATACGGAGATCCTGGTGTTTTCGGTGGCGGGCCGGATCGAGAAGAAGATCTTGTTGCCGATGGCGCGGTCCTGACGCCGCACTTCGGCGCCATGACGAGACGTCACCTACGTCAGGCGCTGACCGCCTCCTGCTCTGTTTCCGAAAAATCCACCGCCGCAAAGGCTGCCGCCAGCACCTCCGGCCCGGCGCCGGTTTTCGCGGCATCGGTGGAGAGGATCTGGCGGTAGCGCCTTGCGCCGGGCAAGCCGGTGAAGAGACCGACCATGTGGCGGGCCACGTGCTGTAGCCGGCCGCCGCTGGCGATGTGGCGTTCGGCATAGGCCATCATCCGGTCACGCAGGGCCTCCCAATCCGGTTCGGCCGCAGGCGCACCAAAGAAGCGTTGGTCGATGTCGGCTAGGATCGCCGCATTCTGATAGGCGGCGCGGCCGAGCATGACGCCATCGACATGGGCGAGGTGGGCTGCGGCTTCGTCGATCGTACGGATACCGCCATTGATGCCGATGAAGACATCGGGCCAGCGTTGTTTCATCCGATAGACGATCTCATAGTCGAGCGGCGGTATCTCGCGATTTTCCTTGGGGCTCAGGCCCTTCAGCCAGGCCTTGCGGGCATGGATCCAGATCGCGTCGGCGCCGGCATCGAGAACGCGGCTGATCAGCTCGGGCAGCGCCTGTTCCGGCTCCTGCTCGTCGACGCCGATCCGGCATTTCACCGTCACCGGCACGGTTGCAACCCTCTTCATCGCCGCGATGCATTCGGCCACCGTTTCCGGCGTCAGCATCAGGCAGGCGCCGAAGGTGCCAGACTGCACGCGGTCGGAGGGGCAGCCGACATTGAGGTTGATCTCGTCATAGAGGTAGGGTTCGGCGATTTTCACCGCCTCGGCAAGCTTTGCCGGGTCCGATCCGCCGAGCTGCAGCGCCAGCGGATGCTCGGCGGCGTCATGACCGAGCAGCCGGTCGCGTGGGCCGTGGATGATCGCATCGGCCACCACCATCTCGGTATAGAGCAGCGCCTCGTGGCTGATCTGCCGGTGGAAATAGCGGCAATGCCGATCCGTCCAGTCGATCATCGGGGCCACCGCGAAAATCGGCCTCTTCTCAGTCATCGACGTTCCATTGTTCCTTGTTCCCGCGGTACCGTCTCACGGCGCCGTCGCAGCCGCATGGGGCGGGATCATCCATAAAACGCGCATATAACACTTGCCGATGCGATCGACAAACCAGTGGCGCGCACAAACAGAAACAGCACCCCTTGCGGAGCGCCGTTCATGCCGCGTGAGCGGAAGTCTGACTTACGAAGCCGAGATGTTGACAGCCTTCGGGCCCTTGCCCATGCGGTCCGGCTCGGTGTCGAAGGTAACCTGCTGGCCTTCGCGCAGCGACTGAATGCCAGAAGCCTGCAGCGCAGAGATATGGACGAAAACGTCCTTTGCGCCGCCGTCCGGCGTGATGAAACCAAAACCCTTGTCCTGGTTGAAGAATTTTACGGTGCCCTTGGTGGCCATTGGGATCGTCCTTTTCCCTTAGTCTGTGTAGTATCCGCGCCCCCGAGAGGAAGCGGACGGCTTTAGCTTTCGCCCCGATCGATTGGGACGAAGGGTCAGTCGGAGAAGTCACGTACGGGGAAAGAACGTCTACGTAGGCGGGTATTCCCGCGCCGCCTTCCAAACGGAAGGGATTACCACATCAGTCCAGTCACCGGCATGCAAATGCCCGAGTAAGTCAATTCGTGCCAGCATTTCGGGCAAAAAGCAAGCGGGATTATTGTGGCATGCCCGCATCGATACCGGGAAATGCCGAAGATTCAGATACTTGACGATGGGTTAACGGATTCTTGCACGCCTGTGCCATATCGGGATTCCGTGCCGAAACGGGATGATGCGGGTATTCGATAGCCGGGCAGGGATTTCGTGGCGCGGTCGGGGCGGCGGGCACGCCGATCAGTCTTCATGGTAAGGGTGAGGAGTGGAGCAATCGATCCAGTGAAATCGATTGCAGTGACTAACGCAGGGTCGTCTCGAACCAGGAGGGCGGGTGGCTGGGCCGCCCACCTACTGCGCATCCCCCAACAGCCCGCTCAAGCTCCAGGGATTRTCCCCCTTCTGGTTGGCGATGTCGTCGACCTTCCAGCCGCCGTGTTCGCGCACCAGGGTATAGAAGAGCGTCACTTCTTCGCCATTTTCGAACTGCACCTCCACCTCGGCCTTGTCATCCAACAGGATTGGTTGACCGATCCTGACGTCGCTCGCCGCCCCGTCCTGGTCTGCGATGACGGGATCGAAGTCGATCGCGCCGACATCGCCTTCCGGCGTGTTGTCGAGATCGGTCTGGAGCAGCTTGTTCAGGTGGTCGGAGAAAAACGTCGAATAGGGCGAGGGCGCCTCGGCGTCGCTGTTGTCGGTGTCGTAGCTGTAGAGCGCCTTGAGCAGCGCCTTCGGCGTCTTGTAGGTCGCCGCCGATGCGGGCAAGGCTGCGAGCGTCAACGCGGCGAGGGCGAGGATGACTGTGGGCAGGCGCATGCGGACTCTCCTCGGATGRGCGGTGAATCATAGCGGAATCGGGCGCGGAGGTGGAGCGGCATTTTTGGAGGGGCTTGGCCCGAACTCCCTCTTCTCCCCAGTGGGGAGAAGGTGGCCCGAAGGGGCGGATGAGGGGGCCGCACGGCACACCCTGATTGTTGATCTATTGCTCTTCGCTTATGCTCAGGGCATTCGCGGCTTTGCCGCTCACCCCCTCATCCGGCTGCCGCCACCTTCTCCCGGCTGGGGAGAAGAGATTCGTGGCGGCGCCTTGTTCCGAGCAACTCTGCGTCGCAGGCAATCCAGCCGTGGCCTAGATCAATGCCTCATGCGACAGCGCGACCGACGGCTCGAAGACGTCCTTCACGGCCAGCGTGAAATCGTGGCTGGTGACGTTTCCGGCCGCGTCATAGGCTTCGGCAGTGAACGTCAGGCTGTGGGTGCTTTCGTAATCGATCGCAGCCTTGGTCTGGATCTTGTTGCCGACGAGCTTGAAGATGCCGTCAGCATCGTCCGTCAGCCGCCATTTCACCGTGTCGCCTTCAGGATCGACGGCCGTGAGAAGGCCGACCGAGGTGCCGATCGCGATATTCTCGAAGACCGAGCTGCGCGAGAAGGCGAGGTTGGTCGGGGCCTTGTTGACCGGCGTCTCGTTGACGTCGAGGACGTTGATCGTGATGTTCTTTTCGACCGTCACCTTGCCATCCGAAACAGCGACCTTGATTGTGTGCGACTTGGCGGTCTCGTAGTCCAGAGCCTTCGAGGTGACGATGCGGTTGCCATTGATCCGGAAGTGGTCGTTGGCTCCGTCGAGCAGCGAATAGGTCAGCGTGTCGCCATCGGCGTCCTTGGCGCTGAGCAGGCCGACCGTGGTCCAGATCGGCGTGCTCTCCAACAGGGAGGTTTTCGAAAGCTGGATATTGGTGGGGGCGCTGTTGATGCTGTCGGGCGTGAACTTTCCCTTGGCAAAATCGTAGACGCCGTCGGCAAAACGGGCGAATTCAACATCGGTCAGCGTATCCTTGCCCTCCAGGGCGCTCGTCAGGATGTGGCTGCCATTGCTCAACGCGAAGGAGTATTTGGCGAAATTGCCTGAGAAGACTGCCGTATCGATGCCTGCACCGCCAAGGAGCACATCGTTGCCGGCGCCGCCTTCGAACCTGTCATTGCCGCCGGTTCCGTAGAAATAGTCGTCGCCGCCGCCGGTCTTGACGTCGATGCCGAAGGCGGTGCCGAAAATGTCGACGTGGCGGTTTGCCAGTTCGTCGGAGAGGTCGGCATGGGCGCTGTCCGTCAAAGTCAGTGCGAGGACATCGTTCTCATAGCCCGGCTTGTCGTAAATGACGATCTTGTCGAAGCTTTCGAACTGGGCGGCTGAGGCGAGAACCTCGGCTCCTGCCGTTTCGAGGATTTCGATGTTCTTGATCGTGAAACCGGCAAGCCCGATGGATTCCTGCCCAGGGCCTAAAGTAGGTTTGATGACCTGCAGCGTGTCCGTGCCGGCGCCGCCATCGATTACTCCGGAAAGCGCGGAAGAGTGTGACTGCAAGTTGATGGCATCATCGCCATCGCCGGCATCAATATCGAAGGCCTCAGGGGCGGTGGACATATTATCGCCATCGGTGATTTTATCGTCGCCCGCGCCGCCTCTGATGACGTCATTTCCAACGCCGCCGAAGATCTGATCGTTGCCATCGCCGCCGGTCAATTTGTCATTGCCGGCATTGCCGTTGATCGTGTCGTTGCCGCCGCTACCATCGAAAATATCGTTGCCGTCGGTTCCCGTAAATATGTCGTCACCGGCGCCAGTCTTGACGTCAATACCGGAGACCGTGCCAAATATACTAGCCCGACTGTTTCCAAGCTCGTCGGAAAGATCGACATGGGCCTTGTCCGTCAATCTCAATATGGCGATGGAGGAGCCGAAAGCGTCCTTCGTTCCCGAGATTTTGTCAAAGCTTTCTAACTGCGCGGATGAACCGGTAAAGCCATACTCATTCGTTTCAAGAATTTCGAAATTCTTGATCGTCAGCCCGGCTAGCCTGGATACGCGCAGTGTATCAATGCCGGTACCGCCATCGATCGTGCCGGAAAGCCCCTGAGACTGTGTCTGGAGGGTTACGATATCGTTTCCATCGCCGGCATCGATGTTGAAGACTTCTGATGAAAGACTCGAAACATCACCATCGACGATTACGTCGTCGCCCTTGCCACCGATCAACCGGTCATTTCCACCATTGCCGTTGATGTAGTCGTTACCGTCGCCGGCGTCGAAGATGTCGTTGCCGGCAGTTCCGGTGAGAAGGTCGCGAGCGCTCCCGGTCGTGACGTTGATCCCGGAAACGTTAGGGCCGCCAAAGATGTAGTTTAGCTTGCCTGCCAACTCGTCGGAAAGATCGACATGGGCGCCGTCTGTCAAGACCAGCTGCACGGAAGAATCGGAGCCGGTACCGATGATTTTATCGAAGGATTCGAATTGTGCCGTCGATGCGGTCACGCTGGATGTCGCAGGCTGGAGAATCTCGACGTTCTTGATCGTCAGGCCTGTCAGATCATTGGCTTGCAGCGTGTCGATGCCGGCCCCGCCGTCTATCGTTCCCGATATCTTGGCGAAAGAGCCGGTGAACAAAATCACTTTGTCGTTGCCATCGCCGGCATCGATATTGAAGGTTTCAGCGACATCGGAAAAATAATCTCCGTCGCTAATCGTGTCATTACCCGCGCCGCCCTTGAGGACGTCATTGCCGACGCCGCCGTAAATCTCGTCATTGCCATCGCCGCCATTCAGCGTGTCATTGCCTGCTTCACCATTGAGCAAGTCGTTACCGCCGCCGCCGCTCAGCGTGTCTGCGCCACCACCACTCACTATGGTGTCGTTGCCCGCGCCCGTCGTGATCGTATTGGGGCCGCTCGAGCCCCTGACGCTCGCGGAAACCGAGCCCAACTCGTCGGCGAGGTCTGCCACGCTGGAATCTGAGACGGTGAGGGCGACGGCGGAGAGAGGATTAGCGGCGGAGTAGCGGATAACATCGTAAGCTTCGAACTCAGCGCCGGTCTTGGTAACTGTGGCGCCGTTCGTGTCCAGAATATTCAAGGCCATATATATCTTTCCCCAAAAGATGCTTTGTACTCGGCAATATGAGACATCCCCGAAAGAACTGTTTTATTGCTCAGCGGACGACAACCCCTCGGGGATCTATGCCAATCCTCGATTAAGTTTTCAATGCAAAATTGTGTCTTTTCATTGCTTTTTTAATGAAAAACTAAGGATGAAATACTGGGGAAGCGAATTTTAATTTGAGAACTCAAGGCGATACTTTGGTCTCCTAAATAGTATTACCTTTCATTTTTGAGTGCGATGCTCTCGCGAAAATTGTGTTTTCAGTGAGTTCTTCGGCGGTGCCGCGCCGCGCGACCATCCCCGTCGCTATCGTAGGTTGGTGCTGGCTTCGACTTGTCCGGCTTTCCGCGCGGGAGGTGTCACACGAGCTTGATGAGGCCTGCTTCCGTGGGTCTGAAGCCGCAGGCGCGGTAGAAGCCGGTCAGGTACGGTTCGAAATCGACATGCAGCCACTCTGCACCCCGCTCCCGCGCAACCCGCGTCGCTTCCCGGACCAGCCGCGTGGCGATCCCTTGCCTTCGCATGTCGGGATGAACCGATGTATCGAGGATGAAGGCATGGATGCCGCCATCCCAGGCGACATTGACGAAGCCGACGAGCCGGTCGTCCTGATAGGCGCCGATATGGGCGAGGCTGCGGGAGAGGATCGGGGAGAAGTCGCGCGGGGCGGGGGTGCCCCAGGCGGCAGACCAGAGGGCGTTGAATTCGCCAGCGGAGGGGAAGGGGTCGATGCGGAGGTCTGGCATGGGTGGCGGGCTCGTTCGGGATTTAGGCGAAAGCGCGTTTGTTCTTATGCAGCACGCTCTCTCGCCGCCTGCAAGGCGGTGGCTCTCCATTCCGGCTCGCCGTGCCTGCCGGCGCCTTACCGAGAACGGTGGAACGCTCCTGATCTCCCGCCGCAATCGGAGCGTGGGCGGAATTGGATCGGGATGCTGCTAGTTAGGTGGTTGAGGTTGAGCTCTGATCTGGCGAGGCTTGAGTGGTACACTCGAGAGACCGAGGCTTTTCCTGCGGCAGGATCAAAAAATGCGAAAACCCGTATTCATTATGCAAAAAATATCTAGCCATGGGACGTCCAATCCTATTGTTGCTCGACTTGGACTTCAGAGTATAGAGTTGCTCAAATGGGTGGATATTAGTGATAGAGAAAGAGATTCTGCCTCATCTCTAATATTTGAGCTGCATAAAAAACTATTGCGCTGTTATGATTGTCTAGAGAGATTGAAAGAAAATGATCGAGCCGCAATCGACGGAACAAAGAATAGCTTTGGGAACGGAGCGATGGCTATTCCTTATCTGATAAATTTGCAGGACGAGGTGGAAAATTTTCTAACCGTGGCGAAGCAGTATCTTCGAGATATCGTTGCGCCGATCAACAAACTTTATCGAGCAAATCTAAATGAAGATTCGTCTATTTTTTGGGACAAAGGAGGTTTGGCTAGCAAAGCCGCAGCTTGGGCAGAACGCAATTATGGCTTTGAGCATCGCCTTACGCAAATGTTTCTGACCGATGCGACATGGATTGCAGAGCTAGTTAAACGTCGAAATGCTATGGAGCATCCTGCCGGCAAATCCGGTTCCCTAATACTTCAAAATTATCGAGTTGTCGGGCCGACTATTGCTTCACCGGGCTGGAGACGAGACGTCAACGGACAGCAAGGGCAGTCTTCGTTGATTTTGCCTGACTTAGAGCTAGCGCTAACTCGCCTGCTTGAATTCGGGGAGGAGATTGTCGCGCAATGCGTACTAACCCGACCTATCCATGAGCATTTCACGATATACGAAACGCCACCTGAAAGGCGCAGTCCAGGGAATCCCGCGCGATTTAATGTTGGGCCTGACGCATTCTTGCTAAAAAGTCTCGCAGAGGCTGAAAGCGCCAAGGAAAAGCCAAAGGAAATATAGCGGCCCGTATAGCCAAAAAGATCGCTTGCGGAGCTGGACAGGGATGTTGCTTATCAATGGCAGGTGGGTCGAATGGTGGTAAGGGTGTGGCGTCACGAGCCACTTTCGCGTGGGTCTGTCAGCAACACGGACTATCCCGTGTGCTTTCCCATACTTGTCACAGGGATCAGCGCCGGCGCTGGCACGAACGAGACGTGGTTCTCTCGGCAGCACCATTCCAGGAGATCAGTTCTACTCCTTGAGACTCACCGCCCCGGCCGCCCGGTCTTCCCCTTCGTCCGGCTCTTGCGCTTCTGCTCGCCCGGGTCCTCATAGCTCCCAACCCCCGTCTTCCCACGCACAACCGGCCGCACGTCATCCGGCTGTCCCTCCAGCAACGGTGAAAACCGCTTCGTGCCCTTGGCGGCCTCAGGCTTTTCCGGCAGCGCGCCAGTGACCGGCTTTTCGGTTCGGCCGACCGTCATTTCATCGAGGTCGTTCTTGCGGAAGAGGGTCTTCTTTGTGGGCTCGGCGATGTCGCGGCCCATCTCATCCAGAGCGGGTTTGCGGAAGAGAGGGGTGGTGGTGTCGGTGCCTGGGCCCATGTCGTCGATGGAGGGTTTGGCGAAGTAGGAGGGAGCGGCCCCCTCATCCGCCCTGCCGGGCACCGACCGGGGTCGAGCCGCTTGTCTCGACCCGTCCTCCGAACCCCCGGCGGGGAGAAGGGATTCGCGGGTCGCTTTGGCGTTGCGTCTGACGCCTTCCATCGCCTTCGACTCCTCGCGCGCCATCGGGTCGTCCATGACGGCAAGCTCTGCGGCCTTGAGGCGTTTGATTTCGTCGCGGAGGCGGGCGGCTTTTTCGAAGTCGAGGTCGGCGGCGGCGTCGCGCATGCTCTTTTCGAGCGCGTTGAGATGGGTCTGCAGGTTGTTGCCGACGAGGTTGCCGCCATCGGCGAAGCCCTTGCCCGAGACGCCCGAGATATCGGCGCGGACGTGGTCGCGTTCGTAGACGGAGTCGAGGATGTCGGAGATCCTGGCCTTGACCGATTCCGGGGTGATGCCGTGTTCCTGGTTATAGATCATCTGCTTTTCGCGGCGGCGGCCGGTTTCTTCCATCGCCCRCTTCATCGAGCCGGTAACCTGGTCGGCATAGAGGATGACCTTGCCGTCGACGTTACGGGCGGCGCGGCCGATCGTCTGAATCAGCGAAGTCTCGGAGCGCAGGAAGCCTTCCTTGTCGGCGTCGAGAATAGCGACGAAGCCGCATTCGGGAATGTCGAGGCCTTCGCGCAGAAGGTTGATGCCGACGAGCACATCGAAGGCGCCGAGGCGAAGATCGCGAAGGATCTCGATGCGCTCCAGCGTGTCGATGTCGGAGTGCATGTAGCGCACGCGCACGCCCTGCTCATGCAGATATTCGGTCAGGTCCTCGGCCATGCGCTTGGTCAGCACCGTGCAGAGGGTGCGGTAGCCCTTGGCCGCGGTTTCGCGGATCTCGCCGAGCACGTCGTCGACCTGGCTGCGGGCCGAGCGGACCTCGACCGGCGGGTCGATCAGGCCGGTCGGGCGGATCACCTGTTCGGCGAAAACGCCGCCTGATTGTTCCATCTCCCAGCCGCCGGGCGTGGCCGAAACTGCTATCGTGTCGGGGCGCATGGCGTCCCATTCCTCGAAGCGCAGCGGCCGGTTGTCCATGCAGGAGGGCAGGCGGAAGCCGTATTCGGCCAGCGTCGCCTTGCGCCGGAAGTCGCCCCGGTACATGCCGCCGATCTGCGGCACGGTGACGTGGCTTTCGTCGATGAAGACGAGGGCGTTGTCGGGGATATATTCGAAGAGTGTCGGCGGCGGATCGCCGGGGTCGCGGCCGGTGAGATAACGCGAATAATTCTCGATGCCTTGGCAGGAGCCTGTGGCTTCGAGCATCTCTATATCGTAGCGGGTGCGCTGCTCCAGGCGCTGGGCTTCCAGCAGGCGGCCGGCCTTTTCCAGCTCGGCGAGGCGAAGCCTGAGCTCCTCCTTGATCGACTTGATGGCGCCGTTCAGCGTCGGGCGCGGGGTGACATAGTGCGAATTGGCGTAGATCTTCACCGATTTCAGGTCGCCGACCTTCTGGCCGGTSAGCGGATCGAACTCGGTGATGGCGTCGATCTCGTCGCCGAACATCGAGATGCGCCAGGCGGCATCTTCCAAGTGAGCGGGAAAGAGTTCGATCGTGTCGCCGCGCACCCGGAAGGAGCCACGGGTGAAATCCATGTCGCGGCGCTTGTATTGCTGGGCGACGAGGTCGGCCAGCAGCTGGCGCTGGTCGAGCCGGTCGCCGACCGACATCTGGAAGGTCATCGCCGTATAGGTCTCGACCGAGCCGATACCGTAGATGCAGGAGACCGAAGCGACGATGATGCAGTCGTCGCGTTCGAGCAGCGAGCGCGTCGCCGAGTGGCGCATGCGGTCGATCTGCTCGTTGATCGAGGATTCCTTCTCGATATAGGTGTCGGAGCGCGGCACATAGGCTTCAGGCTGGTAATAATCGTAGTAGGAAACGAAATATTCCACCGCATTGTCGGGGAAGAAATTCTTGAATTCGGAATAGAGCTGGGCGGCCAGCGTCTTGTTCGGCGCCAGGATGACGGCCGGGCGCTGCGTCGCCTCGATCACCTTGGCCATGGTGAAGGTCTTGCCGGAGCCGGTAACGCCGAGCAGCACCTGGCTGCGGTCGCCATTCTCCAGCCCCTCGACGAGATCGCGGATGGCTGTGGGCTGGTCGCCGGCCGGCTCGTAATCCGACTGCATGCGGATGGCGATGCCGCCCTCGGATTTGTCGGGCCGGGCAGGGCGGTGCGGCGTCCAGATCTTGCCGTTCTTGTGCAGCGGATTGCCGCTCTCGATCAGCGCCGACAGCGCCTCGACCGTGGCGGTGACGGCGGTGCCCGCCTGCAGCGACGAGGCTTCCTCCAGCGTCGTATCCATGCCGGAAACAGGATTGAGGCCAGCCGCTGCACGCGTCTTCGGATCGGTCGAGCCGCCCATCGAGGTGCCGCGGGCCGATTTCGACGCGCTGACGCCGCCGTCGCTGGTTTTCGTCCTGGCGGCGATTTCCACTTTCTTGCGATGTTTGCCGGCCTTGGAGGCGATCTGGCGCTGGGTCTCGACGCCCGAGGTTTCGGCATCGGCTTCCAGCTGCTTCACCCAGTCGGCAACCGAGCCTGAGAGGGGGGCTCCCTCAAAAGACGATTGAGGGGCTTCCTCGAAGCCATTCGGGGCGGGGGATTTCTTCGGAGATCTGGCCATGGCGGGAATATGGAGAGAGTCAGCGCGAAAGGGAAGAGGGAAAGAGTACAAAAGGGAAACGAATGAATCGTTCGGATTTTTGAATAGTCTCCCGGTCGCGTGATACTAAAAGACCCCGCCCCAAACCCATCCTGTCGGATGCCGGGGTCGAGCCACGGGTCTCGACCCGTCCTTCGGACCCCCACAAGTGGGAGGGGCTTAACCTGCCGCGCCGGCTTTCCAAATCCTCAACGTTTCGGAAGAGGCAAGGCGGTGCCGCCGGATTAGCCCCTCCCACCTGTGGGGAGGGGTCTTTCTTCAGCGGTTCTACACTCATCAAGCCGAACGCTGGTCCGCCGGCCCCTCCAGCCGCGCGAGGTTCAACGCACTGTTGATCAACCCGATATGGCTGAAGGCCTGCGGGAAGTTGCCGAGCATGCGGCGGGCGGCGGGATCATATTCTTCCGCCAGAAGCCCGACATCGTTGCAGATAGAAAGCAGCCGCTCGAACAGGCGCAGCGCATCGTCGCGGCGGCCGATCATGCCGAGGGCGTCGACGAGCCAGAAGCTGCAGGCGAGGAACGCGCCTTCGCCTGATGGTAGGCCGTCGTCCACCTCCTGCGTCTCGTAGCGCAGCAGCAGGCCATCGCGCAGCAGCTTGCGCTCGATCGCCTCGACTGTCGCGACATAGCGCGGATCATCAGGCGGGATGAAGCCGACCATGCCGAGATGCAGCAGGCTGGCATCAAGCGCCTTGGAGCCGTAGGCCTGCACGAAACAGCCGAGTTCGGGATCGAAAGCCTTCTCGCAAACCTCGGCATGGATGTGATCTGCGAGCGTGCGCCAACGTGCGGCGGCCTCGGGCTCGCCGTCCGCCTCGGCAATCTGGACGGCGCGGTCGACGGCCACCCAGGCCATGACCTTCGAATAGGTGAAATGCTGGCGCTGGCCGCGCACCTCCCAGATGCCTTCATCGGGCTCCACCCAGATTTTTTCGAGAAAGGGCAGAATGGCCGCCGCCAGTTCGCGTTCGCGGTGATGCGGCGGAAGCCCGCCCTTGCGGGCCTGCAGCATGGCGTCGGCCACCTCGCCATAGACATCGAGCTGCACCTGTTCGGCAGCGGCATTGCCGATGCGTACGGGTGTCGAGCCCTCGTAGCCACTCAGCCAGGGAACCTGCCATTCCAGCAGATTGCGCTCGCCGGCGACGCCATACATGATCTGCATCTGCGCCGGGGCGCCGGCGACCGCGCGCAGCAGCCAGCGGCGCCAGGCACTGGCTTCCTCGTAATAGCCGAGTTTCATCAGGGCGAGCAGGGTCAGCGTCGCGTCGCGCAGCCAGCAATAGCGGTAGTCCCAGTTGCGCGGCCCGCCGATCTTTTCCGGCAGGGAGGTTGTCGCCGCGGCGACGATGCCGCCCGTCGGCATGTAGGTCAGTGCCTTGAGCGTGATGAGCGAGCGTTTGACCTGTTCCGTCCACCGGCCCACTTTCGGGCAGGTCGCGGCAAAGGATTGCCAGAATTCCTCCGTGTCCGGCAGCGCATATTCCACCTGCCGCTGAGCCGGCTGCGGCATATGCGAGGGGGACCAGGTCAGGATGAAGATCTGGCTCTCGCCAGCTGCAAGCTGGAAGGAGCCGACCGTGCTCAGGCCGCGGCCTTCGAGCGGGACGGCGCAATTCAGGGTTAGCCTGTCCGGGCCGGCAATGGCGGTGATGCCGCCATCCTCGCCATGCGTGACCCAGGGAACGGTTCGGCCGTAATCGAAGCGAAGGTTGAGCTCCATATCGAAGGCGACAGTGCCGCTCCTGCCCTCGACGATGCGCATCAGATCGCTCGTGCCATCGCGAAGCGGCATGAAGTCGATGAGAACGGCGGTGCCGGTCTCGGTCTGAAACTCGGTTTCGAGAATGAGCGTGTCGTTGCGGTAGCGGCGCGTGACGCGGACATTTTCACCTGACGGTGACAGCGACCAGAAGCCGTTATCCTCGGCGCCGAGCAGGGCGGCAAAACAGGCGGGAGAATCGAAGCGCGGAAAACAGAGCCAGTCGATCGAGCCGTTCTTCGAGACGAGTGCGGCGGTTTCGCAATCGCCGATGAGCGCGTAGTCCTCAATGGGTACCGACACCGGAGCCTCCTTTGCATAGCAGTCGGGCTTTTAGGTAGAGGCCGTGCGCGGAGGTCAAGCGCGGAAACTAACGGGGCGGTAGGCGTGCCGGCTATCATGCAAACTCCGGATATCAATGGGGGCATCGCCAGCAATGCCAAGCCGAAATGGAAAGTGTCGATAAATAAAAGTCTGTGGTTGAAGGCTCTGCCGCCTCCCGCATTGCGCGCGCCGATGTTACAGCTGCTGCGGGAATTGGGGACCATTCATGAACAAAATAATCATTGCATTCGCGGCCGCCGCGGCAGTGGCCAGCTGCGCCAAACGTCCTGACGCCATCGTCCAGGTCGATATTCCGATGGCCGCCTATACGAACCTCAGTTGCGAGGCGCTCGCAGTGGAACATAAGAAAGAGAAGGCCAAACTCGACGACCTGTCCAAGCAGCAGATCAGCGCAGCGAACGGCGATGCTTTCGGTGTTTTCCTCGTCGGCGTCCCCATCGGAAGCGTCGCCGGGGGAGACAAGGAAGGGGAAATTGCCGCGTCCAAAGGCAAGGTTTCTGCCATGCAATCCGCTGGACTGAGCAAGGGCTGCAAGCTGCCCAGCTGACAGCCGGGGGCGGTAACCATCGAGATCGGCCCGGCCAAAAGTGAGGCGTTGGCCGGCGATCCCGCTTTCAATATCCATTCGCCACCCGTCGGTTCTTCGCCCAAAGACCGACGACATTCGTGAAATGYCGCGCAGCGATCGTCCGCACMCTCGTATCGGAACCGAAATCGGCCTTCCGCAGTTAGTTTCCTGTGACTTAAGCTTCAGGTACAACTGCCATTAGCGATCATTCTGCCTTTTGGGAAAACCCCATCTCGATCGACCTTGATTCCGGAGAACGGCTGGTTCTTCGCTCACCGCAGGATGCGCTTTATGCACTCGTCTCCGACTGGCCGGTCAATGGCGGCGTCCACCAGCAAAGGGCGATCGATTTCTGCCGCGCCTGGCTTGCCGGGCGGATGCCGGCCGAGACGGTGCGGCAGGCTTTCATCCTGGCCGCGCTGGAAGCCGGCGTGCCGATCAATGATGATGAAGACGGGGCAGAAGCCGCGGTTGTGAATCCTCCAGCATAGAAGGAGCGACGCCGGCTACATCCAGGCTTCACGCGGCCCGGTATTCCGCAGCACCAACAATATTCCTTTCATGTATTGCAAATATTATTCCCGCTGTGTTTGTAGGAAATACGCAGCGTCGCCGCGTTCCGATTCTTTGGGGATTCAACTGAATGAGAATAACAGTCCTTGCTTGTGCCGCTCTGCTGATGCTGGCCGGCTGCAACGCCCCCGTGTCGCAATCCGTTGCAGATTCCCAGCATCCTCCCTCGAATGACGTCCGGCAGAACTTCATCAATATCGTGTTCAAGAGAAGTTATCGGCACGAAGCAGGAGAAGTCGTATGGGCCCGCATTTCCAGCGTGGTGGTGCTTGAACCTGAGAAAAAGATCTATGCTTACTGCGTCCGTTTGGTGCCCAAGCGCGGCTGGGGAGACTGGGCCTACCTCGGCGTCTCCTTTACGGATGGCAAAATATTAGGCGCGACGGTGAATGACGATCGCTGCCGCGACAAGCGGCTGCGCTACTACCCGTTTCCTGAGCTGACCGGCATGAAGACCTGACGCAGGGGCGAGGGCTCCGGCCGCGTCGTCGTTCAAGGCTTTGTTGAACGGCGGCGCGACGGCGTCGTTGAGGCGCGGCATCCTCCAACCTTCCTCATGCTGAGGTGCGCAGCCCGCAGGGCGGAGCCTCGAAGCACAGGCCGCGACATTGCTGCTTTCAGCCATCGCCTTCAGGAAACCCGTTTCATCAACTTTGATAGAGGGAGATCCAACTGAATGAAAATTAAACTCCTTGTTTGCGCTGTCCCGCTGGCACTGTCTGGCTGCCAGACTCCGGCGCCCCAGTCCGTTGTAGATTCCCAGCGGCCGCCTTCCAGCGCGGTTCGACGCGAATACGTCGACGCTTTGCGGGGAACCATTAAACCGGGGAACTTCGTGAAGGCCGAGATTTCCAGCGTGGTTCTGCTTAATCCGGAAAAGCAGATATATGCATATTGCACGCGCACGACGGAACGTGCCTACCCAAACTGGTCCTATATCGGCCTGGGCTTGCAACACAACATGATACTGTACCTGAAAAAGAACGACTATCGCTGCCACGACGAACGGCTGCGTTACTATGATTTTCCCGAAATGCGCAACATGAAATACTGAGAGAGAGGCGAGGCGCTTGGCAGCCTCGCGATCACCTTCCGGCCGCCGTCCTGCTCAAACCGTGAGAAACATCCCCACGCTCGCCGGCGCACCATCCTCAGAAAACGGACGCCCTGGAGTCATCCACGGACGGCGCTCTGCAATACCATACAAGGACGGCAATCGTTCCAATGGGAAACAGAATCCCAAGAAGCTGGTGCCATCCGCTTTTGTTGATGTCGTGAAAACGCCGCGCGGCCATTGCGATTGAGGGAAGAAACGTCGCCAGCGACCAGATCCCGTTCAATGTTGCGGTTCGATCAACAAGGTACAAAACGATGCTGACGAGAGCGACAAAGAGCGCCGAAAACCAGAATTCCGATCGGCTCGCTCTACCGCTGAAATCCACATATTTCTTGAAGTAGCTGCTGATCGCCTGGCCGAAACCCATTCCCGGCGGCAGGCCGCCGAAGCGGTTCGGCCCGGCGGCCGGTTTTCTGAAAATGAAGAACAACGGCACTGCTAGCGGGATCAAGACGACCAGCCAGTGAAAGAGAGAAAAACCACCCATGAGATACCCCAACGATTTGAATGGCATAGAGATAAGCTATGTTCGTTTCCGGAAGATTAATTGGCGTGCAATTTGACGCGTTCGGCAATCACAACGCGAGAAACGGCGGCTGCCACGTTGAGGACAGTATAGACGCTTGGAGGAGTTGGCGGCGCGGTTGGCAGCTCAGGGCTTGACCAGAACTCGTGCCTGCACCGGCTGCTCGATGCCCTTGAGCACAAGCATGCGGGTTTCGGCGCCTGCGGCGAGATCAGCGGCCTTCGCCGCCGTTTCGGCCGAGATCAGGATCTCGCCGGCGGCAGCCTGGGATTCGAGCCTTGCGGCCTGATTGACGACGCCGCCGATCGCGGTGAAATCGCTGCGAAAGCTTGAAAATTCGCCGATCTGGACCTCACCGGAATGGATGCCGACGCCGACGCCGAGGGTGCGGCCGGGCAATGCCTCAAGCGTCAGACCGTTCAGTGCGGTTGCGCAGTTTCGCTGGATCTCCTGCGCGGCCAGGATCGCCGCGCCGGCGTGATCCTTTCTGACAATAGGGAAATTGAAGATCGCCATCAGGCCGTCGCCCATCTGCTTGTTGACGATGCCGTCATGCGCCCAGATTGCCTGCGCGCAGCGATCCTGGAACAGGCTGACGATCTCGCTCAGCTGCACCGCCTCGATGCGCTCCGAAAGATCCGTGAAACCCCTGATATCGGCAAACAGGATCGTGGCGTCGACGGTGATCTGGCGCTGCTTCTTGACATATTGGAAGGAGCGCTCGCAGATCGTGCAGATATCGGGGTTCATCTTGCTGCGGGTGATGCCGAAGGCGCGGAAGGGTAAGGCAAAAGGGCCGCCGATCGGGATCGGCATGTGCATCTGATCCCAGCAGCCGCGGCAGATCCTGGCGCTGCCGTGTCTGGCCGGCTCCGTTGATGAGGCTGTCGTCATATCCAGCAATCCGTCGGCTGATAGCGAAAAAATGAGCTTCCGACACTCGCCTGCTTTTGGCAACTCTGCTGATGGTTGGGGTGACGATGGATTGAAGTATTTCGTCCGGCCCCATCCTTATCGGACATGTCGCAACTAAGTTGAATATCGCCCGGCCCGACGATAGCATCGCGCTGGGACATACTGTAGGATATTGTTAGTAATACATTCGCTCTCCAGGAAAGACCGGGGATGGAGCGCCGTCTTGCAGCAATCCTGATCGCTGATGTCGTCGGTTACAGTCGATTGAGCCAGATCGACGAAGAGGGCACCCGCGCGCGTTTTCAGGCAGACCAGAATGACGTCTTCGAGCCGGCGCTCGAGCGTCATCACGGCCGGCTGGTCAAAACCATGGGCGATGGTCTGCTGCTCGAATTTCAGAGTGTCGTCGATGCCTTGCGCTGCGCGGTGGAGATTCAGCAATTGAAAGCCACGCAGAGTGCCGCGGCGCTGCCGGAGCATCGGCTCGAGTTCCGGATCGGCATCAATCTCGGCGATATCATCGTCGAGGGCGAAGACATCCAGGGCGACGGCGTCAATATCGCCGATCGAATGCAGGCGCTGGCGGAACCGGGCGGCATCGCCATATCGGGCACGACATACGACCAGGTGAAATCGAAAGTCCCGGTCGGTTTTGCTTCGCTCGGCGAACAGCGGTTGAAGAGCATCGCCGAACCGACCCGGGTCTACCGCGTCCTGCTTGAGCCGACCGCCGCCGGCAAAACCCTCAAGACCCGCAGGCGCCTGCCGAGACGCCGCCTCGTTGCCGGCATAGCAGCGGCCGTCGTCCTTGCTTTTGCGGGCGCAGCACTCTGGTGGCAGCCGTGGATGGCGGCAAAACCGCCGGGTCCTGGCGAACGTTTCGCCTATCCGCTGCCGGACAGGCCTTCGGTCGCGGTTCTGCCCTTCATCAATGTCAGTGGCGACACCGAGCACGACCATCTCGCAGAGGGTCTGACCGACGACCTGATCACCGAATTGTCCAAAGTATCGGGCCTTTTCGTCATCGCCCGCCATTCGGTCTTCGCCATCCAGGACTCCGTCGGCAAAATCCAGGATGTGGCCGCCGAACTCGGCGTTCAGTATGTGCTCGAAGGGACCTTGCAGCGCGCCGGGCCGCGGCTGCGGATCAATGTCAAACTGATCGACGCGGGCACCGGCCTGTCGCTCTGGGCCGAGCGCTACGACCGCCAATATGCCGACCTCTTCGCCGTTCAGGACGATGTGATCGGCAAGATCATCTCGGCCCTGTCGGTCAAGCTCAGCGCGCGCGAGCGCGACCAACTGGCCCGGATCCCGACCGAAAATCTCGAAGCCTACGATTATTACATGAGGGCAGAGCAGGAGGGTTTCATCTTCAGGGATGTCGATACCTATCGCCGGACCCTGTCCTTTTACCAGAAGGCGATCGATCTCGATCCGGGCTTTGCTAATGCCCATGCGGGAATCGCCCGCGTGGCCGTCGATGTCTGGCGCAACGACTATAATTACCTCTGGTCGGCCGCCGTCGCCCGCAAGATCGCCTATGACGCAGCCGGGCAGGCGCTCAAGCTCGATCCAAACAACGCCAGGGCGCACACCGTGCTTGCCCTGCTGCAATGGGTGGACGGGCGCGAGACGGAGGCAGGGAATTCCGCAAAAATGGCTGTCGCGATGCAGCCGAACGATGCGGAGGCCGCCGCCAACCTCGCTCTCATCCTGGTCCACACCGGCAGCAGCGGGCAGGCGGTCACTGAGATGGAAAAGGCTTTGCGGCTCGACCCATCACCGGCGTCGAGCTTTCAGCTGCTGGCGGGGATCGTCTTTTATACTGCGGGTGATGATCAGCGGGCGATTTCCCTGATAGAGCCGACGCTCGACAGCCTGCCGAAGGTCGAGCCGGCGCGCGAATATCTGGCGGCGGCCTATGCGGATCAGGGCAATGAAACCAAGGCCGCGGCGGAGACGGCAAAGCTGCTGGAGCYGTTCCCGGAAAGCAATCTCACCTATTACAGCTATCTCTATGATTACTGGCGGGACAGCGACCTTCAGCGTCATCTGGCCGGATTGCGAAAGGCCGGCATTCCCGAATGGCCCTTCGGTTTTGCAGGCAAGCAAACCGACCGGCTCGGCGAGGCAGAGCTGCGCAATCTCGTCGACGGCAAGACGTGGACCGGCAAGCACAAGAACGGCACGGATTTCATCCAGTATTTCGACAAGACTGGAAACACCGCCTATCGCAGCGCGAATACCAACATCACCGGCGTCGTCGAGGTGCGGGGCGACAGAATCTGCGAAAAATTCGACGGCTATTTCCTCGACCGGATGGTGTGCGGATATGTTTACCGCAACACCTCCGACGAGCAGCGTGACCGGCCATACATACACGTCACGCCGCGCGCCTTGACGTTCTTTGCACCCGCACCCTGAGGAGCCAGGCGTTGCGGCCTCATTTCGTAGCCGGTTGCTGCCAGACGGTGTGCATCTTTTCCGAAATCAGTGTCTGCTGAACTTCGGACCAATGTTTCTTCGAGTCGGTCACCTTGGTCGGATTCTTCTCCATGCCTTCCGCCGCGCCGGGGTCATAGCTCAAATACAGTTTGCCATCGATGATCCGCCAGGCTTTCGGATCGATATTGGTGGTCACTGTCCCGAAAGACACGCCGTCGGCGCAATAGCCGCCATATTGCGGCGCATATTTGGACGGATCGCCCTTGAAGAGATCGCGATTTCTAGCGCTGGAGAAATACCAGGTCGCGCCAAGCCAGTGGTGGGAATATGTCTCGGATCCTTCGACGGCCTGGTTTTCAGTGAAGTAGGCGACCGGGTCATAACCCTTGATCGCGATATCGCCGAAATAGCCGGTATTGACGAATTCCTCGGCCCCCGCAGGCTGAAGGAAGGAAAGCAGCATCACCGTAGCGCCAACAGCCACGCCCAGCCGGCTTCCGCATTTTTGCACATGATAAAACATAACAAGCTCCGTTCCCGGACGCGGTCTGTTACTTCAAGCGAAATGCTATTGCCGTTTGGTGCATTCCTTGTAGAGCGGTTCGCCCACAAGCTCGGCTTTCTGGCAAACAGCACCGGCTTCCATGAGTAATTTGGCCGTATCCCAATGCGCCCGCCACCCGGCTTGAGTGAGAGGCGTGTACCCGTTTCTTTCCGTCGCTTCGACATCCGCATTTGCAGTCAGCAGAAAAGCCACCACCTCGGTATGGCCCTCTTCGGCGGCGCCGTGCAGCGGCGACATCTGATAGAAATTCTTCCTGTCGTTGACATCAGCTCCCTCGGCGACAAGCCGTTTCACCACCTCCAGATTTCCTGCATAGGCTGCCGCATGCAGTGCCGTCAGCCCGCCCTTGTTGCGGATTTCGATGTCGGCGCCGCGATCCAGAAAAAGAGCGACGACATCGGCATGGCCGGCCAATGACGCGATAATCAGCGCCGGCTCGCCCGCCTCATCGAGCTCCGACAGATCGGAGCCCTGGTCCAGCAACTGTGTGACGCGGGCGATATCGCCGTCCTTGGCCGCCTGATGCAAAGGACCTGCCCATGCCGGCAGGACGCCAATGACAAGCGTAGCAACAGTCGCGATAAAAATATTCACGGGCACGATCTCGGTTTGATCAGGGTTCGTATGCGCCGTTTTGTGGCGTTGTAGCACGTGTGCAATTCGTAAACAAGATTACGCTAATGGACGCGCTCCCGGCCAACACCACTCGCGCGCCAAGGCTGCGACCGACGGTTTCAGGGAATACGGTCACACTTGTTACTCCCCCTGTTCGATTTCCGATGCGAAACTATCTCAGACCAATGCGCGATGAACCGAGCTTCCAAGCCTGGGAAATCGCCCCAATGAGGAGATTGAAAGCCATGACTGCTTCAGCCGAGAATGGAAAAAGCGGACAAGCCATGCACAAGCCACCGGTCGTGTCGCCGCAGGCCTGGGAGGCGGCCCGCGCGCAACTGCTCGTCAAGGAAAAGGCTGAGACCCGCGCCCGCGACGCACTCGCCGCCGAGCGCCGACGCATGCCGTGGATGGCGGTCGAGAAGGCCTATGCGTTCGAAGGTCCTCAGGGCAAAGTCAGCCTGCTCGACCTGTTCGACAACAGACACCAGCTCATCCTCTATCGCGCCTTCTACGAGCCCGGCGTGTTCGGCTGGCCCGAACATGCCTGCCGCGGCTGCTCGATGGTCGCCGATCAGGTCGCCCATGTCGCCCATCTCAACGCCCGCGACACGACGTTGGTCTTCGCCTCGCGCGCGCCACAGGCCGACATTGCACGGCTGAAGGCGCGGATGGGCTGGACGATGCCGTGGGTCACCATCACCGATAGTTTCGACACGGACTTCGGCGTCGACGAGTGGCACGGCACCAACGTGTTCTACCGCGACGGCGAGCGCATCTTCCGCACCTATTTCATCAACAACCGCGGCGACGAGCAGATGGGCGGCACCTGGAACTACCTCGACATCACGCCGCTCGGCCGCCAGGAAGTCTGGGAGGAATCGCCCGATGGCTATCCCCAGACCCCGACCTACAAGTGGTGGAATTGGCACGACAGCTATGTGCCGGACGCCGAGCCCGACAAGAAATGGGTCGAGGTCTCCGATGCCGGCGAGGCGGCGTTCCGGGCCGAGAGCGCAAACGAGAAACCGTAGGGTCGGTCCGGCCGTATCCACCGTCCCGTCCCGGCAGGAGGATACGGCGGTCCGTCTGAAAGTCCGGCGAACCGCAAATGACGACGCATCAGCAGGGCAGGTCGTGGCGCCGCTGGACGTCCGCAAAGCCCGGCACCGCGTCGGCGGTCGTCGACAATCGGGTCAACGATTGACGACTGGGCGACGGGGGCGGTGTCCCAGAACGCGCTTGCGCCATACCGTCGCCTCTGCACCTTCTGCGCGCAAAATTTCACCGACATATCTCCTTACTGTCACGGAACCATGCTAGATTTCGCGGGATTTCCAGGGGAGGCGGGCATGGATACGGATTTTCGTGTGACCGGCAGGAATGCCGCTTCGCTTTTTGCGCTGACCATCCATCGCGGCGACGGCATGGTGCTGCTCGGCATGGACTGGAATAATGGCCGGCCGCCGATCGATTTCGTCGGTTTCGCCATCCAGTATCGTGAGCCGGATACTGATTTCTTCAAGACGGTGCATAACCGCATCGGCTTTCCCGGCCAGCCGGTTCCCGAAGATGGCATCCGCACCACCGAAGCGCCGATCCAGAAGTTCCGCTGGGTGCATTTTCCCTTCAATGCCGATCTGCCCGGCAAGTTCACCTACCGCGTCACCCCAAAGTTCATGGATGCCGCGGGCGCACTGACATCAGGCGAGGCGCAGGAGGCGGAACTGGCGCTGATGCGCGAAACCATCCCCGGCAAGCTCAACGTCGCCTTCACCCGCGGCTTCGTCTCGTCGCAGGCCTTCGTGCGGAATTTTGCCGCCGGCGGACCCATCATCACGCTGGTGCCACCGGATGGCGACCAGGGACTGGACTTCGTGCCGACCCATGCCGATGCCGAGCGGGCACTCGCCTGGATGGGCTTCGAGGCGCGAGCCGAAACGCTTGATCTGCTCGACAGGGCGCACGCTGCCGGCGCCGAGGTGTGCGCCATCGCCTATGACCTCAACCTGCCCGAGGTGGTCACCCGGCTGGAAGCGCTGGGGCCGAAGCTCAAGATCATCATCGACGACAGCGCCAGCACCAAGGGCCATGGCCGCCCGAATTCGCCGGAGACGAGGGCGGCGGAGCGGCTGATCGCCTCGGCGGGTGCTGCCAACGTCAAGCGCCAGCATATGGCTAACCTGCAGCATCAGAAATCGATCGCGGTCCGCGGTGGCGGCATTTCGACCGTGCTCTACGGTTCGACCAATCTCAGCTGGCGCGGGCTCTATGTACAGTCGAACAACAGCCTCGCCGTCCACAGCGACAAGGCGATCGAGGATTATTTCACCGCCTTCGAGAGCTATTTCACCGCCAAGCGCGCCGACCATTTCCGCGCCTCGCCAAGTTCTGCCGGCTGGATCGATCTTGGCCTTGACGGCGTCGACGCCAAGGTCGCTTTCTCTCCGCATAGCGACGCCAATGGCCGGCTGGACGAGATCGGCGCCGATATCGATACCGCGCAGTCCAGCGTGTTCTTCTCGCTCGCCTTTCTCGGCCAGATGACCAAGGGGGCGATCGGCCCGGCATTGGGGCGCGCCCTGGAGCGCCCCAATATGCATGTGATGGGCATTGCCGATGCCGAGGTGCGGGCCGGCAATCTGGGCCTGACCGTGCTCACTCCCGACAACCGTCGGCGGGTGGTGCGGTCGGCGGCGTTGACGGGCAACGTGCCGCCGCCCTTCGTAACCGAGCCCTCGGGCCTGTCAGGCGTCGACGGCAAACAGCGCGGCACGAGGATGCACCACAAGTTCGTCGTGCTCGACTTCGACAAGCCGACGGCGCGGGTCTATCTCGGCTCCTACAATTTCTCCGAACCCGCCGATGACGAGAACGGCGAGAACCTCGTCCTCGTCCGTGACCGCACGGTGGCGACCAGCTACATGATCGAGGCGCTCCGGATGTACGACCACTACATCTTCCGCGTCGCCTCCGAAGCAAACGACGGCGCCGCCCGCCCGCTTGAGCTCAAGCGCCCGCCCCAGCCCGGCGGCACACCGTGGTTCGAGCGCGACTGGACCGACCCCATCCGCGCCCGCGACCGGGAGCTGTTTTCGCGGGCGGAGTAATGTTGCCGGTCACGACGGCCCTTAAACCTCAACCATTCCACGCGGGCGATATCGAAAAAGTGCAACAGGCATTCGACGGACGGCTGCGGTGAGACGGTCCTTCGCATTCGGGACGATTGCCTTGTCCGTCGAAGAGTATGCATAGTGGCCGACCGCATGACCGACGCGCCGGGACCTGGCGTCCCGAAGTCAAATTAATACCTTGCCGGTTGCCAACATATTCTTCTCAAGGTGGAAACATTCCGGGGACGGTTGCGTTGTACCCGCTACCGGTAGTGCGCCTGACAGCACGCTAAAGAGGAGGCTTATTCATGAAGGTCATGATTGTTGAAGACGAGAATTTTATTGCTCTGGAGCTCGAACGCATCGCGCAGGAGGCTGGACACCAGACTATTGGGCCGGTTTCCACGGTGGAGCAGGCTCTCGCCCACGCTCAAAGAAGCGATGTCGCGCTCGTCGATCTCAGTCTCTCCGATGGGCCGAGCGGCGCTCAGCTCGCGCGCCGGCTGATCGACCGCCATCGGGTTGACGTCATCTTCGTGACCGGCAGTCCCGAAAATGTCGGGCACGGTATCGAAGGCGCGCTTGATGTGATCTCCAAGCCCTTCACCGACGAGAGGATTGCCAGCGCGCTCTCGCGGGCGGAGGAGCGACGTAAAAACTTCGACAGCAGCAAGGCTGCTTTGTGAACAGCAGCAAAGCTGCGTTGTGATAAGAAGGMGATCGACGTCATTCAGGCTGCTGGTGCCCAGCCCGAGGAGATAGTCCGGATGAAACACGCACTCATTGCCGTTCTCTTGGCTCTTTCGGGCTGCGCCAGCGCAGGGGATCCRCAGCCTCTTCCCGGCAGCCTGACCTATGGTGGAAAGGTCCTCCATTCCCCCTATCGTCCGGGAACGGTGGTCAAGAATACCTTTCTTGGCGATTTCGGTTACCGTGTGTTCGAGACCTATGTCGTCCAGCCGGATGGGACGCTCAAGCTCACATCCCAGAGCACGGGACCGGACTTCCTCTGGCAGTGAGGAGGTACCGGTTCCTCAGTGCCCAAGAGAAGGAATGAGTTTCAAGATGCCGTCCAATGAGAGGCTGACGGCTCGTGCGCTTATCCCAATGGGTGCTCGTCTGCTTTCGCCTTCGTCCTTGGCAATTGAATGTTGCACTGCGGTAGAGATCTCGTCTATACCGCAGGCATTCACCACGGACCCGGTGAGATCCCGGGTGGCTCTTCTGGCCGCCGATCCGCCAGACAACGCAAAACCTGCATGCCATCACGCGACCGCTCGAAAGAGTGGGTCCGGCCATGCTTTGCG
Source organism: Rhizobium sp. 01N447_2 (assembly GCF_056399245.1). Classification (NCBI taxonomy): domain Bacteria; kingdom Pseudomonadati; phylum Pseudomonadota; class Alphaproteobacteria; order Hyphomicrobiales; family Rhizobiaceae; genus Rhizobium; species Rhizobium sp. 01N447_2. The sequence goes on along the minus strand of NZ_JBFTQY010000018.1, from coordinate 118,363 downwards.
AGAATCCTTCCTATGCTGCTTTCCTCCATCCGTCGTGATTGGTCCGCCAATCCCATGCGCGAAATGCTTGCCGGAGCGGTGGCGACCTTCGCCCTCATCCCCGAGGTGATCGCCTTTTCCTTCGTGGCGGGGGTCGATCCCGAGGTTGGTCTGTTCGCCTCTTTCGTGATCAGCATCGTCATTGCCTTTACCGGTGGACGCCCGGCGATGATTTCGGCGGCGGCCGGGTCGGTGGCGCTCGTCGCGGCACCGCTGGTGCATGCCCACGGTTTGCCCTATCTCTTTGCGGCCGGGCTGCTGGCGGGGCTGATGCAGATCGTGTTCGGCCTGCTGCGGCTTGGCGTGTTGATGCGCTTCGTGTCGAAGTCCGTGCGCACCGGCTTCGTCAATRCACTCGCCATCCTGATCTTTGCCGCGCAGATGCCACACTTCATTGGCGCCGGCTGGATGGAATATGCCGTGCTGGTTGCAGGGCTCGTCATCATTTATGCAACGCCCCGCGTTACGACGGCGATCCCGTCGCCGCTGATCTGCATCCTGATCCTGACCGTCGCCTCGATGGCGCTCGGGCTTCCTATTCTCACCGTTGCCGACCTCGGCAAGCTCCCGGATTCGCTACCCGTCTTCGGCTGGCCGGCGGTGCCGCTGACGCTGGAAACGCTTCGGATCATTGCAGCACCCGCGCTTGCCATTGCCATGGTCGGACTGCTGGAATCGATGATGACGGCGAGCGTCGTCGACGATCTCACGGATACGCCGAGTTCGAAGAACCGCGAATGCACCGGTCTCGGCCTCGCCAACGCCGCCGCCAGCCTTTTCGGCGGCATCGCCGGCTGCGGCATGATCGGCCAGACGGTGAGCAACGTGAAATATGGCGGGCGCGRCCGGCTCTCCACCCTGTTTGCCGGCGCGTTTTTGCTGATCCTGATGGTGCTGTTGAAGCCGTGGGTGTCTGAGGTTCCCGTCGCCGCGCTGGTGGCGATTATGGTCATGGTGTCGATCGATACGTTCGACTGGTCGTCGCTGAGAGCGGTTATCGTGCACCCCCGGATGTCGAGCGCCGTCATGGTGGCAACCGTCCTCGTCACCGTCTTCACCGCCAATCTGGCGCTTGGGGTAACGGTCGGCGTGCTGCTCAGCGGCGTGTTCTTCACCTTCAAGGTCGCCAGCCTGCTGCGCGTCGACGTGGCGCCCGACCAAGCCGCCGGGCGGCTGATCTATGGCGTGTCCGGCCAGGTGTTCTTTGCCTCCGCCGACGTCTTCGTCGAAGCCTTCGACGTTCAGGACGCAATCGGCAAGACCGTGCTGATCGACGTGTCCGAGGCGCATTTCTGGGACATCACCGCCGTTGCTGCACTCGACAAGGTCGTGCAGCGCTTCGGGGCGCACGGCATTGCGGTGGAGGTCGTGGGCCTCAACCAGRCGAGCGCAACCTTGATCGGAAGCCTCGACGGCAAGGTGGTGCTGAAGGAGGTGTGACCAAGGCCGGGCGGATTTCCTAGAGCATGATGCCGAAAAGTGTGAGCGGTTTTCGGACGACATCATGCTCCAACTAATAATTTAGAACAGGATTCAGATTTTAGGCCGACCCGGCCTAAAATCATCCTGTTCTACCGCGAGACGATCACGTAATCGTCGCTGTTGCCGGTTATCGCGTTCAGCCGTCTGACGGCCAGTTCGATGAACGCCTTGACCAAAGGCGGCAAGTGCCGACTGCTGGGATAGACGACATGCAGGCCGCCGGTCGGGGTGGTGTAGCCGTCGAGAACCCGGCGCAACCGCCCGTCCTTGATGCAGGCCTCGGCGACGCCGTGCGGCAATTGCGCAATGCCGTAGCCGGCGATCGCGGCGGCCATCACCGCCTGCATCTCGTTAGCGGCGAAGCGCCCCGAAACCGCGATCGTTTCCTGACCGTGCGGACCTTCCAGCAGCCATTGCGCCTGGGCGGATTGGCCGGCGATGACGCAGTCATGGCGGGCGAGATCTTCAGGCACATCAGGTGTGCTGCAACGGGCGAGATAATCCGGGCTTGCGCAGAGAAGGCGGTGCGTCGAGCCGAGCTTGCGGGCGATCAAGGTGGAATCCTCGAGGACGCCGGTGCGGAAGGCGAGATCTATGCCGCTTTCAACGAGGTTCAGCCTGTCGTCGGTCAGGCGCAGCTCGACGCTCGTCTTCGGGTAAGTCGAAAGAAATTCGAAGATCGCATCCTGGAGGAAGTGGCCGCCGAAGCCGACCGGCGCCGATATACGGATCGTGCCGGCAGGTTCAGCACGCGCTTCCGCAAGCCGCAGGTTGGCACCTTCGATGGTGCGCAGCGCCTGGCTGCTTTCTTCGTAGTAGAGACGCCCTGAAGCCGTCAGGTTGAGGCTGCGGGTCGTGCGCTGCAGCAGCCGCACGCCGAGTTCGCGCTCGAGCGCCGCGATACGGCGGCTGACCGTCGTCTTCGGCATTCCGAGCAAGCGCGCAGCGGCGGTGAAGCTGCCCGCTTCGGTGATGCGGGCGAAGATCATGATATCGTTGAGATCGATCATTGTAGCCTGTGATGGTACGATGTTTCCCAACTATATGCCATTATGGTTCAATACGACAGGCCTTACCTTTGTTGCATCAGTCACAGCAAGGAGCAGACAGATGAGCAATACACGAAGCGTTCTGGTCACCGGCGCCACAGGCCAGCAAGGCGGCGCAGTCGTGCGCGCCCTGATCGCGCGGGGACATCGCGTCAAGGCGATATCACGCAAGCCGGATAGCGACGGCGCAAAGCGGCTGGCCGCGGCAGGAGTCGAGGTCGTCGCCGGCGATCTCGATGACGGCGCATCCGTGGCGAAGGCCGCAAGCGGCGTCGACACGATTTTCCTGATGGGCAGCAGTTATGAGGCCGGGACGGAAGCGGAAACCCGCCAGGGCATCACGGTCGCGAATGCGGCGAAGGCCGCCGGCGTCGGCCACCTGATCTATTCCTCCGTCGCCGATGCCGACAAGAAGACCGGCATTCCGCATTTTGACAGCAAGTATCTCGTCGAGAAGCACCTGGCGGGCCTCGGCATGCCCTACACGATCAGCTCGCCCGTCGCCTTCATGGAGAACACCGTGGCGCCCTGGGCGATCGACGGGCTGCGCCAGGGTGTTTATGCCGCCGCGCTGCCGCCCGCCCGCGTGCTGCAGCAGATCACGATCGACGACATCGGGGCTTTCGTCGCGGCACTGGCCGAGCGGCGCGAACAGGTGTTCGGCAAGCGTTTCGATATAGCCGGTGATGAATTGTCCGGCGAGCAGCAGGTGAAGATCCTGTCCGAGGCGCTCGGCCGCCCGATCCGCTACCAGGAATTGCCGATCGCGGCGATACGGCAGCAGAGCGAGGATACGGCGCTGATGTTCGAATGGTTCGACCTTACCGGCTACGACGCCGATATCGCCGCCCTGCGCCGCGACTTCGCCGATGTCGGCTGGCACAGCTACGCCGACTGGGCACGCGGTTTTGACTGGAGTGTTCTCGACAAGGCGGCTGGGTGAGTTCGCTGTGACACCGGTGATCTGACCGGTGTCACCRACAGGTGATGGCTTGATGGCCTTAGCCACATTCTCCGGCCGCTGCCAACGATACCTCACGCCTGAGCGGTTGGCCTAACAACGATGTCGCTGATATCGACATCGGCGGGTTGCTCGATGGCGAAGGCGATGGCGCGGGCGATGGCATCGGGTGAAATTGCCATCTCGTCCATGCGCTTTGCCATCTCGGCCTTGATCTCTGGGTTGGTCATCGAGTCGGCGAAATCGGTCCTGATCATTCCCGGGGAGATGTTGGTGACGCGCAGATGTTCGCCGGCCTCCAGCCGCAGGCCTTCGGCGATGGTGCGCATGGCGTTTTTCGTGCCGGCATAGACGGCCATGGTCGGCTTGATGATGAGGCCGGCGGTCGAGAGCGTGTTGACGAAGTGGCCGGAACCCTGGCGGCGGAACACCGGCAGTGCGGCGGCGATGCCATAGAGCGGACCCTTGATGTTGACGTCGATCATCTCCTCCCAATCCTCGATCCGCAATTCATCGAGAGGCGAGATTGGCCCGATGCCGGCATTGTTGATCATCACATCGATCCTGCCATAGGTGTCGCAGGCAAGGGCGACGAGGGCTGTGAGATCCTCGCGCTTTTTCACGTCCACGGTGAGGCAGACGGCCTCGCCGCCTTTTTCGGCGATGCGTCGCGCCAGGGCCTGCAGCCGGTCGGCTCGGCGGGCTCCAAGCACGAGCTTTGCGCCGCGCTCGGCCAGCAACAGCGCCGTGGCTTCGCCGATGCCGCTGCTTGCTCCGGTGATGGCGACAACCTTATCCTTGATATCAGACATGTTCGTTCTCCTTTGTGCCTTTGAGGATTGCAGGTGCTGCCTGGAGAATCTATGCTATTGGCTCCATGATTTCGTCGAGATCGTCCAGAACCCATGATCGATCCCTTGTCCGATGTCTTTTCGCTGCTCGACATAGAGAGGCGCGCTGCACGCGTTTCGAGGTCGGCGGGCAATGGGCGTTTCGCTTTCCGGCCAAGCCCGCGCTCAAGTTTGTTGCTGTCCTCCGCGGCGCGTGCTCGATCGTTCTGCCTGAGGAGCCGCCGTTTGCGCTTGTCGCGGGCGACACCTTCCTGCTTGCCAATGCGCCCGCCTATGTGATCGCCAACGATCTCGATAGGGAGCCGGAGGACGGGATCGCCTTCTTCGACTGGCAGCATTCCAACATCGCCCTGCACGGCGGTGACGAGACTGCGCTGATCGGCGGCAGCTTTGTCATCGGCGGCGGCAACGCCCGGCTGCTGCTCGACGCGCTGCCGCCGTTCATTCATATCCCGGCCAGCGACCGTGCGGCCGCGATCCTCAGCGCCACGCTCGCAACTCTCGACGACGAACTCGGAGCGGGCCAGATGGGCTCGACGCTGATGACGCGGCGCATGGGCGACATCCTGCTCGTGCAGGCGCTGCGGGCCTATGTCGGCCGAAAGGGTGCTGCCGAAACGGGATGGATCGGCGCGCTGACAAATCCGCAGATCGGCGCGGCGATCAGCCTGATCCACAACAGCCCCGGCCATCGCTGGACGGTCGAGGCGCTGGCGACCCGGATCGGCATGTCGCGCTCCGCCTTTGCGCAGCGCTTCAAGGAACTGGTCGGCGTTGCACCCCTCGACTATGTCACGCGCTGGCGCATGCATCGCGCCCGCGAAGCCCTGCGCCGTGAGGACGTCTCGGTCGCCGGCCTTGCCGCCGTACTCGGATATTCCTCCGAAAGCGCCTTCGGAAACGCGTTCAAGCGTGTCTTCGGGCGTGCTCCGAAGCGCTACTGGTCGGACGCGAAGGTCGGGTGAGAACGGCTGTTCCGCTTGCGAGGGTTGCTGGGGAATCCTATTGTCCGGCGGCGGACCATCGTCCTTGAAGGGGGAGACTTCAATGCCGTCGAGTTTCAATGTCGAAAGTGCAGATGGTTACGAACGGCTGATGGGGCGCTGGAGCAGGAAGCTGGCGCCGATGCTGGTCGATTTCGCCGGCCTCGCGGATGGTGATCGCGTGCTTGATGTCGGCTGCGGCACCGGCAGCCTCGCATTCACGCTGGCGGAAACGCCGGGTCTGCAGGAGATCGTCGCCGTCGACTATTCGCCGGTTTTCGTCGAGGCCGCAACGCGACGCAACACCGATCCGCGCGTATCGATCCGGCAGGCCGATGCCTGCGCGCTTCCCTTCGAGGATAACCGCTTCGACCGGGCGATGTCGCTGCTCGTGCTGCATTTCGTGCCTGAGGCGGGAAAGGCGGTCTCCGAGATGCGCCGTGTGGTGCGCCCCGGCGGCGTGGTCGCGGCCGCTGTCTGGGACCATTATGGCGGCATGTCCGGCATGCGGATGATGTGGGATACGGTGGCGATGCTCGACGAGAACGCGCTGGCGATGCGCCGCAGATATTGTTTCCAGCCGATGATGCGGCCGGGGGAAATGAAGGAGAGCTTCATCGCGCAGGGCCTAGCCGATGTCGAGGAGACCTCGCTGTTGATCCGGATGGAATATCTTTCCTTCGAGGATTACTGGGATCCGATCGCCGCCGGCGAGGGACCGCTCGGCAAATATGTTGCCGGTCTGGATCCGGCGAAGCGAAAGGCCGTCGATGCCGCCGTCAGGGCCGCTTACGAGGCTGGCGAGCCGAATGGGCCGCGATCGTTCGCATCGGTGGCGTGGGCATGCCGGGGCAGGGTGGCGGACTGATTAGCGGGAGGGCCACCTCCTCTAAAGGGAGAATCGTGCTGCTCCCTCTTCTCCCCAACGGAGAGAAGGTGGCCCGAAGGGTCGGATGAGGGGGGCCTACGGCACACCACTCAATATTGCCCTTCGCTTACGCTCCGTGCATTCGCGGCTTTGCCGCTCACCCCCTCATCGCCTCGCTATCGCTCCGGCACTTCTCCCCGCCGGGGAGAAGAGGCAGGCAGCGGCCCGCATGCGCCAACGTGAAAGCCAGGGTGCGGGAAGGTCTACGCCTTCAATGGTGGCGCTGGACGCGCCCGGCCGATCACGGCAATCGTGATGGAACACGGGCAGCATTGCTGACGTTATTGCCCGCTGTCTCCGACTGCAAACGCTGCCGCAACAGCATCACCCGCCCGGTTCGGGCACCCCTTCCGACGGCATCCGGAATTGCCCGCCTCGCCGCCGCTTTCGGACGGAGGAATATCAGATGTCCGCTTTGGAAAGCCTGCGCCGGCTGACGCCGCAGCAGCGCAACACCGTCATCGCCAGCTATCTCGGCTGGACACTCGACGCTTTCGATTTCTTCATTCTCGTCTTCGTTCTCAAATATATCGCCGAGGAATTCCACACCGACGTTCCCGCCGTCTCGGTGGCGATCTTCCTGACGCTTGCCATGCGGGCGCTCGGCGCGCTGGTCTTCGGGCTGGCGGCCGACCGTTACGGACGGCGCATCACGCTGATGGCCGACGTGCTGCTCTATTCGCTGTTCGAATTCCTGACCGGCTTTTCCACCGGGCTCACCATGTTCCTTGTGCTCAGGGCGCTCTACGGCATCGCCATGGGCGGTGAATGGGGCGTCGGCGCCTCGCTGGTCATGGAGACAGTGCCGGAGGAAAGCCGCGGCATCGTTTCCGGCATCCTGCAGGCCGGGTATCCCTCGGGCTATTTGATCGCCTCGATCGTGTTCTTCCTGCTCTTCCCGGTCATCGGCTGGCGTGGCATGTTTTTTGTCGGCGCGGTGCCGGCGCTGCTGGTGCTCTACATCAGGCGCAATGTCGAGGAGAGCCCGGCCTTCCTGAAGCGGCAGGCCGAGGGGCGCCGGCCTTTCCTGACGGTGCTGCGCGAGAATATTCCGCTGTTCATCTGGGCGGTGCTTTTGATGACGGCGTTCAACTTCTTCAGCCACGGCACGCAGGATATCTACCCGACCTTCCTTGAGACGCAGCGCAACTATTCGAGCTACACGGTCGGCGCCATCGCTATCGTCTACAATATCGGGGCGATCTGCGGCGGGCTGTTCTTCGGGGCGCTGTCGCAGCGGATCGGCCGCAGACGGGCGATCGTCATCGCCGCGCTGATCGCCGTGCCCGTGGCGCCGCTCTGGGCGTATGCGCCCGGGTCGGTGCTGCTCGCCATCGGCGCTTTCCTGATGCAGTTCTTCGTCCAGGGCGCCTGGGGCATCGTGCCGGTGCACCTGAACGAGCTGTCGCCGGATGAGGTGCGCGGCACCTTCCCCGGCTTTGCCTACCAGCTCGGCAACCTGCTGGCGTCAGGCAATGCGACGCTGCAGGCGGGGCTCGCTGCCCGCTGGGACGGAGACTATGCCTATGCGCTCTTGATCGTCGCGGCGGTGGTGGCACTCATCGTCGCGGCCCTTGCCGGCTTCGGCTACGAGAAGAAGGATGTCCGCTTCGGCACGGAGGAGGCCGAGGAACCGCATGGCGCGATGCGAATCTAGCGCTGCCTGCGGTTATGAAGGCCGGCGGCGGTGTCGCCGGCCTTTCAGCTCTTGCGCACTTCGCAACCGCAGATGCGATCGTAAAACGCCGACCGCAACAGGGTGATTATGGAAGGCAAGCCGCTGGGCGAGCTGCCGGTGATCCCCATCGGTCGCGTGAGACGATTGGTCCGAGTCTTGAGGGCTTGCCGTCGAATGGCGGCGTGCTAGGTAAGGCCCGCCGGCACCTTGCCGGATCGATCCTTCTCTCCACCGCGCCGAGTTATCCCATGCCGTTTTCTCCCGCCGCCGTCTGGCCCATCGTCATGCTGTTTGCCTCCAACATCTTCATGACCTTTGCCTGGTACGGGCATCTCAAGCACAAGAGCAGCGCCATCTTCCTCGCCATCATCGTCAGCTGGGGCATCGCCTTCTTCGAATATTGCTTGGCGGTGCCGGCGAACCGCATCGGGTCGGCGGTCTATACGACGGCGCAGCTGAAGACGATGCAGGAGGTGATCACGCTGATCGTCTTTTCCGGCTTCTCGATTTTTTGGCTCGGCGAGAACCTGACCTGGAACCATGCGATCGGCTTCGCCCTGATCGCAATTGGTGCATCTTTCATCTTCCGTGCATAAACTTTAGCCTTTTCAATAGATTACAAATCGTCCATGTCTAGATATCGCCACATTTCCTACAGATTGGCGTCGCAATCGGCTGGCAGCCTGTCACCTCAAGCATTTCCGTTTTTTCCGAGTCACTGAAATGCTCTGACTTTTTGTTTGCGCAATTCCGGACGCAAAACCGCAACGCACTTTTGCTGGAATTGCTTAGCAGTGATCAGGAGGTGATCTGCCATGAGCCTGTCTTTCCCGACGATGGCGGCGATCCGGTTCGGCTATGGCTTCCGGCCGGGCGAGGCGCCGCCGGACAGCAAGGACGAGCTCATCGGCCAGCTGCGCAAGGGGGCGGCGGCGACGCCGGACTTTCCGCTCGGTGGCCCCGACATGCGCCACCAGGCGATTCTCAGCCTGCAGGCGCAGTTGCAGCAGATCCGGCAAGACGCCAAGACGGTGACCGACGATACGACACAGCGCGAGATACGCAAAGGGGTCCAGCGCCAGGCGCAGCAGCAGTTTCAACATGATGCGAACCTGCGGCTGATGCAGGCGGTGCTGTCGCCGTACGGCTTCTACGAGCGGCTGGCGACCTTCTGGACAGACCATTTCTCCACCAGCGCCGACAAGAGCCTGCCGATGCGCCTGATCGTGCCGCTCTACGAGGCGGAGGCGATCCGGCCGTTCATATCAGGCAAGTTCGGGGATCTCTTGCGCAGTGCCACCGCCCATCCGGCCATGCTGATCTATCTCGACCAGGCGGATTCGCTCGGTCCGGATTCGGCCGGCGGCATCAAACGCAACAAGGGGCTGAACGAAAATCTCGGCCGTGAACTGCTGGAATTGCACACGCTCGGCGCCGGCAGCGGCTATACCCAGGCGGATGTGACCGCGGCAGCCATGGTGCTGACAGGCCTCACCATCGACCRCAAGGAGATGGACATCGCTTTCCGACCGAATATTTCGGAGCCCGGCGCGCATGAGGTGCTCGGCGTCAGCTATGGCGGGCGCAGGCGCTCGCGCGACGATTATCTCGACATGCTCGACGATCTCGCGCTCCATCCGAAGACGGCGGCGCACATCAGCCGGAAGCTCGCGGTGCATTTCATCTCCGACCAGCCCGACGAGGGGATGGTGTCCGATATGGCCGAAGCCTGGAAGAAGACGGATGGCGACCTGACCGCCGTCTACACTGCGATGCTCGACCATCCCGCCGCCTGGCGCGACGAGGGCGCCAAGGCGCGCCAGCCTTTCGACTATGTCGTCACCGGCCTGAGGGCATTGAATGCGGGACCGGTCAACGGCGTCGTAGGCAGTTTCCTGGCGGCCAACCAGCAAGGTACGGACGAGGGCGACATGGCGGCGAACACGCCTGGCATGGCAGGATCGCCGGTGCCGACGGATCCCGCCGGCGAGGCGAGGGAGAAACGCCTCAAAGCCTTCCAGACGGCGCGGGCGCTGGGGCAGGGCGCACTCAGGCGCATGGGCCAGCCGATCTGGCTGCCGCCGAGCCCGGCCGGTTACGAGGAAGGCTTCTCCGCCTGGATCACCGGCAGCCAGCTCGCCGAGCGGCTGGCCTGGGCGAGGCGGGCCGCGGCGCAGTTCGGTCGGGACGAAGATCCGCGCGAATTCCTGAAGTCGACGCTTGCTGATGCCGCCCGCGACGAGACGATCCGCGTGGTGTCGCAGGCGCCGAACAAGATCAGCGGGCTGACGCTGGTGTTGGCATCGCCCGAATTCAATCGCCGCTAAGCAGACTTTCGTTGGCAAGCCAACGCTTCGTCTGCTTAGCTTCTTTGTTTTATCGCAGGTTCTGGCCGGAAAACCGTTGGACACTTTTCCGGAACCTGCTTAGGAGGCCCCGCCCATGACGCTGCCCACGAACCGGATTTCGCTGTCCCGCCGCGGCTTTCTGGCCTCTGCCTGCTGTCTTGCCGCCGCCCCCGTCTTCACACCGGTCACTTTCGCGGCAATGCCGGGGGATAACCGCTTCGTCACCATCGTGCTGCGCGGCGCGATGGACGGGCTGGATCTGGTGCAGCCCTATGGCGATGCCGGTTTTGCAGCGCTCAGGCCGACCCTGGCGCTGACGCCCGAGACCGGGCTTCTCGACCTCGATGGGCATTTCGGCCTCAATCCAGCGGCGGCCGAGCTGATGCCGCTCTGGAAGAGCCGGGAGCTCGCCTTCGTGCATGCGGTGTCGACGCCCTACCGCGACCAGCGCAGCCATTTCGACGGGCAGGACATGCTGGAATCCGGCGGCGAGCATGTCGCCGAGGAAAAGACCGGCTGGCTGAACCGGGCGCTCGCCGTGATCCCGCGCTCGGACGCGCGCAAGGCGATCGACATCAACACCTCGACGGAACTGATCCTCTCTGGGCCGAACAATGTCGACGTCTGGGCGTCGGATTCCAATCTGGCGCCGGCGCGCGACGAGATGCAGTTCCTGGCACGGCTCTATGCCGGCGATCCGCCGTTCGCCGAAGCACTTGCCGAGGCGACGCGGGCCGACACCGCCTCGATGATGGTCGAGCCAGAGGGCCAGCACGGCGCAAAGATCGCCGACGTGGCGGCGCTCGCCGGCAACATGCTGAAGGGCGATTATCGCATTGCCAGCTTCTCGATCACCGGCTGGGATACGCATATCGGCCAGGCCGGCCAGTTCAAGCGGCCAGTGCAGGACCTCGCCCAGGCGATCAATACGCTGAAGGCGACACTCGGGCCCGAGATCTGGTCGAAGACCGTGGTGCTTGCCATGACCGAATTCGGCCGCACCGTGCGCCAGAACGGCTCAGCCGGCACCGACCACGGCACCGGCGGCTGCGCGCTGCTTGCCGGCGGCGGCGTCAACGGCGGCCGCATCCTCGGCCGTTGGCCGGGCATCGGCGACAGCCAGTTGCTCGACGACCGCGACCTGATGCCGACCACCGACCTACGCGAACTCGCCGCGGCAATGCTCTACCGGCAGTTCGATGTCAGCGCCGATGATTTGACGGGGAAGATCTTCCCGGGGCTGGGGTTCGACAAGGGGTCGCAGTTTCTGCGTGGGTGAGGCCCGGTCCCGCAAAGCGGGAGCGATCGATGCAGTGAATCGATCGCAGGGCCGAACGCCCTGAGCCCAAGCGAAGGGCCGGGCGGCATCGACGACAGGCCTTAGCGGCCGGTCATCTTGAGCGCTGCCTCGGGTAGCCGTTCGCCTTGGACCTCGATGCCGGAGAGGGCTGCGTCGATTTCGGCGAGGTCGTCGGCGAGCAGGTCGACGTCTACTGCCCCGAGGTTCTCTTCCAGCCGATGTTGCTTCGTCGTTCCCGGGATCGGTACGATCCACGGCTTTTGGGCCAGCAGCCAGGAAAGGGCTATCTGCGCGGGTGTGGCGCCCTTGCGGTCGCCGATCCGCCTGATCAGGTCGACGAGCGAAAAATTGGCCTTGCGCGCCTCAGGTGAAAAACGCGGCACGCTGTTGCGGAAATCGCTTGGATCGAACTTGGTGTTCTCATCGATCTTGCCGGTCAAAAAGCCTGCGCCGAGTGGGCTGAAGGGTACGAAGCCGATGCCGAGTTCCTCAAGGGCGGGCAGCAGTTCCGCCTCGGGGCCGCGCCAGAAGAGCGAATATTCGCTCTGGACGGCTGTCACCTTTTGAACGGCATGAGCGCGGCGGATTGTCTGGACGCCGGCTTCGGACAGGCCGAAATGCTTGACCTTACCGGCTGCGATCAGGTCCTTGACAGCGCCGGCCACGTCTTCGATCGGAACGTCGGGATCGACGCGGTGCTGGTAGAACAGGTCGATGCTGTCCGTCTTCAGGCGGCGCAGGCAAGCATCGGCAACCGCCTTGATATGTTCGGGGCGGCTGTTGGTGCCGGCGCGGCGTTCACCAGTTTGCTGGTCGATATCGAAGCCGAATTTTGTGGCGATGACCACCTGGTCGCGGATCGGTGCGAGCGCCTTGCCAACAAGCTCTTCATTCGCGAATGGGCCATAGGCTTCGGCCGTGTCGAACAAGGTGACGCCCTGCTGATGGGCGGTGCGCATCAATCTGATCATGTCGCCTTCGTCGGCGGGCGGGCCGTAAGCGGCGCTCATGCTCATGCAGCCCAGACCGAGCGCTGAGACTTCGAGATCGCCGATAATGCGTGTTTTCATGGTCGTGTCCGTTCGTGGCTTTGTATGGGCTTAGGGGTGAAGGCGCCGGCTCGGTGTCGCCGCTCTCGCAGTTGAGTTGACGGGAACTTAGTCCTCGTGTCAGCTTTCGATTAGATGCTGTAATGCGCATGGACCTATAAGGCGGACTAATGAATGCCCCAGGACAACAATTTCAACGAACTCGTGGCCTTTCTGACGGTCGCCCGGGAACGGAGTTTTACCAGGGCGGCCGCGAAGCTCGGCGTGTCGCAATCGGCGTTGAGCCAGACGGTGCGCGGTCTCGAAGAAAAGCTCGGGCTTCGTCTTTTGACCCGCACGACCAGAAGCGTGTCGCCGACACAGGCAGGAGAACGCCTGGTGGAACGGGTGGGACCCAGATTTGAAGAGATCCAGTTCGAGATCGCCGCCCTGAGCGAAATGCGCGAGCGACCGGCCGGCACCATTCGCATCACGGCAGGCGAGCACTCCGCGATTTCCATTCTCGCGCCGGCACTGACGCGCTTTCTTCCAGATCATCCCGATATCAACGTCGAGGTGATCGTCGACTATGGCCTGACCGACATCGTCACCGAGCGTTACGACGCCGGCATCCGGCTCGGCGAGCAATTGGCGAAGGACATGATCGCGGTCCGGATCGGTCCGGAGATGTGCATGGCGGTCGTCGGAGCGCCCTCCTACTTCGAGCGCCATCCGCGCCCGGATATCCCGCAGGATCTCACGGCTCACAACTGCATCAACATGCGGCTGCCGACACACGGGACGATTTATCCATGGGAGTTCGAGAAGGACGGCCGCGAACTGCGCGTCCGTGTCGAGGGCCAGATGGTGTTCAACAACATCGCCATGAGGATCGGCGCCGTGCTGGACGGGCTGGGACTGGCCTACATGCCCGAGGATCAGGTTCATTCCTACATCGAAGACGGGCGGCTGATCCGGGTTCTGGAGGACTGGTGCCAGCCCTTTCCAGGATACCATCTCTACTATCCGAACAGGCGGCATGCATCTCCCGCCTTCACCCTGTTCGTCGATGCGCTCCGCTATAGAGGAAAGTAGTTCCGATTTTATTCCATCACGGCTTATCAACAGCTTGTGATTAATTAGTCTTGCTAATAGACCCTAGCTGCCCGAGCCGTCTAATCCTTTCCCTCCCGTGCCGCTAGCTTCTCGCCATCTGAAACGAAGCGAGAAGCCGACATGCGATATGGATTGTCCAACACCCTGGCCGCATTGCTGCTTGCCTCAGCGCAGCTTGCCGCGCCATTGGCGACGGCTGCCGATGCGGTAAAGCCCGAGCCATTGGTCATCCAGGAGCAGGGTAGTTTTGCCGTCGGGGGAATCACTACGGCAGCGCCTGGCACTTTCGATCCGCTGAAGCCTCTCGATCCCGCCGGCCAGACCTATCACGGCGATCATGCCTTTGCCTTCTATCAGGTGCCGGCAAACCCGCGTCAGTACCCGATCGTGATGTGGCACGGTGCCGGACAATTCTCCAAGACCTGGGAGACGACGCCCGACGGCCGCGAAGGCTTCCAGAACATCTTCCTGCGTCGAGGCTTCTCCACCTATCTCGTCGACCAGCCGCGCCGGGGCGGGGCTGGGCGGAGCATGGCCGAGACAACAGTGAAGCCGACGGCAGACGAGCAGCTCTGGTTCAACCAGTTTCGCGTCGGCATCTGGCCGAACTATTTCGACAGCGTGCAATTCTCCCGTGATCCGGAAGCGCTGAACCAGTACTTCCGCGCGATGACGCCGAACACCGGGCCGTTCGACATGGACGTCGTGTCGAACGCGGTGGCAAAGCTGTTCGAGAAAATCGGTCCCGGCATTCTTTTCACTCACTCGCAGGGCGGCGGACCCGGCTGGCTGACGGCCATCAAGAGCGACAAGGTCAAGGCCATCGTCGCCTTCGAACCCGGCAGCAGCTTCGTGTTCCCGGCAGGCGAAGTTCCTGCCGATATGCCGAGCGCCTTCGACACGCTGAAGGGTGTGCCGGTGCCGATGGACGACTTTCTCAAACTGACGAAGATCCCGATCGTCATCTATTACGGCGACAACATCCCCGACCAGCCGACGACGATGCCGGCGCAGGACAGCTGGCGGGTGCGCCTGGCAATGACCCGCCTGTGGCGCGACACCGTGAACAAGCATGGCGGCGATGTCACCGTCGTGCACCTTCCAGAGATCGGCATCCGCGGCAATACACACTTCCCGTTCTCCGACCTGAACAACGTAGAGATCGCCGACCTGGTCTCGACCTTCCTCCGCGAGAAGAAGCTCGACTGATCCGCCTCGGACGCGGTGCGGCGCTGCTCTGGCCCAAAGGCCCGGTCGTGCAGGCAGCGAGCCCGTTTGTATCCTGCTCAGAGCCCATACGATCTGCAGACTAAGGGAAACATATCCATGCGTGATCTCTTCAAACGTGTTCCCATCCTTCTTGCCTTGGCCAGCGCTGTCGTTCTCGTTGGTTGGCAAGTCGACGCGGAGCCGAACCGGACGACGCTGCCCGAATTGGCAGGCCTCGTTCACTATACGACCGTCAGACGGGGGAACGTGACCGAGCACATCATGACGACGAACGAAGCCATGCAGGCCGTGAAGAACGGGCAGCGTGTTCCCGCGGGCACGCACTTCGTGCTGGTCGATTACCGCGACGGGGAAATCTATCGCACCTTCGTCATGGAAAAGGGTTCGGGCTGGGGCGGCGACTATGATGAAGACCGTCGCACCGGCGACTGGCAGTTCCAATGGTTCAAGCCGGACGGCAGCGTCAACATGGCCGAGAACACGGCGCGATGCCAGTCCTGTCATTCGTCCAGGGCCGACGAAGACTTCCTCTACACGCTCGATGCTCTCAAGGAATTTAACGGAGCCGTCATTGACTAGGCCGGATAAAATCCCCGGCGAGGGCGTCGCATCGTGAGTCTCATGATACGCCTCGTGCTCGATTTCACCGCGGCCGGGCTGCTTCTGGCCGCGCTCGCCTACTGGTGGCTCGACAACACCTCGCATGAGCTGATCGGCACCGGCATGTTCATCCTTCTCCTATCGCACAACGTCTTCAACAGGCGGTGGTGGGCGAGGCTTCCGAAGGCGGCGCGCGGTCGGCCAAACCTTCTGACAAACGCGTCGAATATCTCGATCGCCCTGGCGATATCAGCTTTGCTGGTGACCAGCGTGCTGATTTCCCGCTCGGTGTTTGCTTTCCTTCCCTTGAACGGCGGGCCGACGGCGCGCGAAATTCACATCCTTGCGGCCTACTGGGCGTTCGTCCTCGCAGCCGTCCATCTCGGCCTTCACTGGTCGATGATCATGGCCGTCATAGGCGGGCTTTTACGGGTCGGTGCTCCAAACGCGATCAGGACTGCATCCCTTCGCGCTGCCACGGGCGCAATAGCGGCGTGGGGCATCCACAGCCTGTTCGTCATGGGAATCGGAGACCGGCTGATTGCCCGGCCATCGATCGATTTCTGGGACTTCCAGGAGTCCACGATCGGGTTCTTCCTGCATCACATCGCGATCCTGGGGACGTGTGCGTGCGCTGCGCACTATGCGGCCGTTTCGTTGCGTTGGGCGGGTGGGGTAAAGCAGAGGACGGATGCGGGCGTGTGATGTGTGCTACGGCTTTTGGGGTGCAGTCTGTGGTTGCGGCTCTCCCGGCCCTTCGCTTGGGCTCAGGGCGTTCGAAGCTGCAATCGATTCACTGGATCGATTGCTCCCGCTTTGCGGGACCGCTTCTCACCCCAACACATCATAAAGACGGAAGATGAAGCTGATTTGGTAGATCAGGTTGGCGATGACGAAGGTGGCGTGGAAGCGGCGGTTGGGGGTCCAGGCGGCGATGGCGCAGAGGAGGATGTAGACGATGTTGCGAGCTGGGTATTCCCAGCCGAGGGAGAGGATGCGCTCATGGCCCTTGATTGCCGTGTCGAGAATATCGACGGCGTAGGTGAGGCCGAGGATACCGAAGAACCATTTGCGCCGGGAAATGAAATATTCCTCGTAGCCGCCATATTCGTCGAGCGAGGCAGGAAAGAGCAGGGCGCAAAGCAGGAAAAACAGACTGCAGAAGCAGATCAGGAAGAGATAGATGCCGAAGCCGATCGCAGGCACGGCCTGCAGGCGATATTCCCACCACCAGATATGGATGATGAAGAGGAACATCGATAGCGCCCAGCCGAGATGGATGGGATAGACCTTGGCCTTGGCGGGATGCTGGACGATGCCGGCAAGGCCGGTGAGCACTCTCGCGAGCGAAAGGCTGATGACCATGCCCATCACCACCTTGATGTGAAGGAAGACCTCCGGCGAGCTGACCGTTTCCATGCGTTCGATCCTTGGCTTGTCACTCCTCGGGGACTTGCTTCGGTTTGCCCTCTTCGTCGAGCGCCACCATGATGAAGGTGCCGGCGGTGACCTTTTCCTGCTGGTTGTAGCGCGAACGATGCGCCCAGGCTTCGACGATCAGCGTGATCGAGGTGCGGCCGACACGGTCGATATCAGTATAGACGGAAAGCGTGTCGCCGATCTTGACCGGCAGCTCGAAGGCCATCTCTTTGACGGCGGCGGTTACGACGCGGCCCTTGGCGCGCTCGGCCGCACGGATGCCTGAGGCAAGGTCCATCTGCGCCATGACCCAGCCACCGAAGATATCGCCGGCCGGATTGGCGTCGCCCGGCATGGCAAGCGTCCTCAGCGTCAGTTCGCCTCTCGGCTTGGCGGCATCGGTCATCAAGTCTTCTCCATCTGGTGCGGGCCACGGGCCGGCGATTCACTGGGAAGCACCCTAGTGCAAAGGCTGTGGGGTGTAAAAGGCGGCAAGGCCAAGCGCTACGGACGGCCGACGGGAAAAATGTTGCTGCCGTTTCCGATTGAAATTTCATTCGATTTCAAATGGTTGAATTTTGCAGCTTTCACCTGACCTTACGTTATTTAATATTTTTCTAATTAAGCTTTACGCTCCAGTAATTCCGGCAATTCAGAATGCGATCGATCTCAAATACAAGAATCGCCGGGAACCTCATGCGCAACGTCAAGATTTCCACCCGCCTTTACTGCCTCGTCGCATTCGCGCTTGCCGTGCTCGCTGCGACGATGGTCTTCTTTCTGAACTATTCCTATTCTGAGCTGGAAGCGGAGCGGAAGGCGGGGCTGGCGCAAATGGATGCAACGGCGCTCGGCATCTTCGACAAATATTACAAGATGGAACAGGCGGGCACGATGACCCGCGAACAGGCGCAGGCGGCCGCCAAGGACGTGATCGGCGCGATGCGCTACGGCGCCGACGGTTATTTCTGGATCAACGACATGCACCCCACCATGGTGATGCACCCGATCAAGCCGCAGCTGAACGGCACCGATATCTCCCAGATGAAGGATCCGACCGGCAAGTTCCTGTTCGTCGAGTTCGTCAACAAGGTGAAGAAGGACGGCAAGGGCTTCGTCGATTATCTTTGGCCGAAGCCGGGCGCCGACCAGCCAGTGCTGAAATATTCCTATGTCGCCGGTTTCGAGCCCTGGGGCTGGATCGTCGGCACCGGTGTCTATGCGGATGACCTTGCCGCGCTCTATCGCCAGAACGCGATGTGGGCCGCGCTGCTCTGCCTGCTCGGGGCCGCCGCGACGATCGCCATCGCCTATGCCATCGTGCGCAGCGTGACGGCGCCGATCGCTCGGTTGAAGGCGGCGATGAACGCGATTGCGGCCGAAGAGGCATCGGTGGAGATCGCCGGCAGCGACCGTCGCGACGAGATCGGCCAGATGGCCAAGGTGCTGCTGGTGCTGCGCGACTCCGTCGACGAGCGTAGTGCGCTACGCGGGCGGGAGGACGAAAGGCAGCGCCAGATCGAAGAAGAGCGCCGCGGCAACGAGGCAAGCCTGCGTTCGGTGTCCGAGCGGCAAACCCAAGCGATGCAGGCGCTCGGCGTCGGCCTTGAGAAACTCGCGGGCGGCGACCTGACGGTTACGATCGGCGATATCGGCGAGGATTACGCCAAGCTGAGGGGCGATTTCAACGCCGCCGTCGACGCGCTGAACGGCGTGATCCATGCGATCGCCGAATCGAGCCATGTCGTCAACGAAAGTGCTTCCGACATCAGCGAGGCGACCGGCAACCTGTCGAAGCGTACGGAACAGCAGGCTGCCGCACTCGAAGAGACCGCGGCAGCGCTCGACGAGATCACCGCGACCGTCAAGACCGCATCCGAGCGCGCAAACGAGGCCCGCGAGATGGTCACTGAGACCAAGGCGAGCGCCGGAAAATCCGGCGAGATCGTTCGCAATGCGGTCACCGCGATGGGCCGGATCGAAGAATCCTCCAACCGTATCAGCCAGATCATCTCCGTCATCGACGAGATCGCCTTCCAGACCAACCTGCTGGCGCTAAATGCCGGTGTCGAGGCCGCACGTGCCGGTGAGGCGGGCCGCGGCTTTGCCGTCGTCGCCCAGGAGGTGCGCGAACTCGCCCAGCGTTCCGCCAATGCGGCCAAGGAGATCAAGGCGCTGATCAGCCGCTCGGCGGCCGAAGTCGAGGGCGGCGTGGCGCTGGTGCGCTCGACCGGTGACGCGCTGTTGGAGATCGAGGCGCTGGTCAACCGCGTCAACGATCACGTCGTGTCGATCGCCACGGCGGCGCGCGAGCAGTCGACCGGGCTGAACGAGATCAATAGCTCCGTCAACCATATGGACCAGATGACACAGCAGAACGCTGCCATGGTCGAGGAAACGACGGCGGCAAGCCGCACGCTTGCCGACGAAAGCACCCAGCTGAAAACGCTACTCGCGAATTTCCGCCTGCGCGGCGGTGAACCTCAGGCCCAGCGTTACACGCAGCAGATCCTCGGCACAAAGGCCGAGGATGACGGAGGAGGGGAAGGCGGACTTTGTCATCAGTCATAGTCGTTGCAGCTCTCCTCTATACTCGCTCCCGACTATAGACGATCGACCTTGGCCGCATTTCCAAGCTTTTCAGAGGACTATACGTTACGGCAGTTCTTGGTAAAAAGCAGCGGATTCAATCAGTAAGCGAATGTAATTGCAATTATTCTGCTAATATGCTTCATTCAGGTTGTACTTGAGGGACGGGGCATTTCAAAGCTAGCGATAGCTACCGTAACGGAAGCCAACACAATTCTCCAATTTCTCTAAATATCCGAGACCACAGTCCCGGCGGCTTTGGCATGGCCGCCGTCTGTTCCCCTGCATTGGGGATCGATGAAACCGACCTTTTGCCGCCTGCAGTCGTCCGCATCGAATGCCGCTGCCCTCAATCACTCCGCTGGCGGAAACCTCAAGGGGTTTCCGTCACCGCATTCCAGCTTTGCAACCGAGGGAGGCCCGAAATGGCTCAGAGCAAGCATGGTTCGCCTGTGAGAGGTATGGATAACGTCGCGCAATCGAGTGTTCGCGATCAGAGGTTCGGGAGGATGTTCCGCAACCTGCCGTCCGCCGCATTTACCGAAGCGGCGCTCGTCGATCTCGCGAAGACGATGTTCCAGGGGGAGTTCGCGGAGAAGATCAAGGATCACGAGCCCGTCGATGTTGCGCTCAACGAGAGGGAGCCTGAAGACGAAAACCCGGCGATTCCTGCCGGCTTCACCTATTTCGGGCAGTTTCTCGATCATGACATTACCTTCGATCCCGCCTCGTCGCTTGATCGATTCAACGATCCCAATGCCCTGCAGGATTTCCGTACGCCACGTCTGGACCTGGATTCGGTCTATGGCTCAGGCCCGGCCGACCAGCCTTTCCTTTATGACGACGACGAGCTTCACATGCTTCTCGGGACGGACAAGGATTTCGACAAGGCGCGAAACAACCGCCCCGATCTGCCGAGGAACAACGCCTCGATCCGGCGCGCGCTGCTTGGCGATAAGCGCAATGATGAAAACCTGATCGTCTCGCAACTTCACACCACCTTCCTCAGATTTCACAACAGGGTGGTGGATACACTGGGTACCCGCGATTTCGAGCTCTGTCAGCAGACGGTGCGCTGGCACTACCAGTGGATCGTTCTGCATGATTTCCTGCCCAGGATAATCGGTCAGGAGACTTATGAGCGCGTCATCGTCGGACGAGGCGAAAAGCCTGTCATTCGTTTCTACAATCCGCAGGGCCGGTATGCCTTTATCCCGGTCGAATTCTCGGTCGCAGCTTACCGATATGGCCATACGATGGTGAGGCCGAGCTATTCCCTCAACAGGATCGTGACGAAGGCCAGGCCCGACGAGCAGCCATTCAATGGAAAAATGGCAAAGTTCAACCGCATCCCGATATTCTCCTTGACCGACGTGGCGCAGGAGCCGCTGGCGAATTTGAACGGGTTCCGCGAGCTTCCCGACTTCTGGTCGATCGATTGGGCCTTCTTCTTCGACGGGGTCGCTCCGGATGGAGCGCCGCCCCCGGGCGCCATTCTGCCGCAACCCTCCTACAAGCTCGATACGCTGCTGGTCGATCCGTTGACCAGCCTGCCTGATCATCAGAGGGAGCCGATCAAGATCCGCAGGGCGCTCGCCGCCTTGAACCTTTTGCGCGGCTGGCGCCTCGGACTGCCTTCTGGCCAGGCGGTCGCCCGCCACATGGAAATGGAGGCGCTGTCGGACGAGCAGCTGTTCGACAGCGAGGATGCCGACAGGAAGGAGGCGCGTGGCAAATTGCTGATCGATCATCCCGGCATCTTCAACGGCAACGCGCCGCTCTGGTTCTACATCCTGCGTGAGGCGGAGATCGCAGGGAACAGCCAGCATCTCGGACCGGTCGGCGGTACGATCATTGCCGAGGTCATCGCCGGCCTCATCCGCGAGGATCGCCACTCGTTCCTGGCGCAATGGCCGAAGTGGCGGCCGACATTGCCGAGCGCTGTGGCGGGTCATTTCACCATGGCCGATCTGATCAACTTCACGAACGGGTAGCCGATCTCGCGCAGCGCGAAACTGCGCTGGGCCTCGTGACTCAACCTTGAAAAGGCCGCGAGAGCGGCCTTTTTCGCGTTCATCGCCTTCAGATTGCGCGGGTAAGCTTTCGTTCACCGTTTTTTATTAAATTTGGAGTGAGTTTTTTCGGTCACTGCCCAGCCAGCCTGCGGAAGCGATAAGAGTATGGCGTTTGTTTCCTTTCCTCGGCGAACCCTTTTGCCCGTTATCCTCTCGGCGGCGCTGACGACCTGTTCGATCAGCGACGGACTGGTGCCGCCGGCCAATGTCGACAACGGCACCAGGGTCAGCTCGATCTCGCCGTCGCGGGGGGCAGCGCGCATGGCGCCTGCCGTGCGCATGGCGCCGGTGGAGAGCCAGGCCTCCTATCCGGTTTCCAGCGCGCCCGTCGGCAATAGCCAGGGCTCGGTCGATTATCTCGACACGCCAAACCTTGCCGGCACCGGCCATGCCGCCCAAGCCGCGCCACAGGCGCGGCGGGGCAAGCTGCCGATGATCGACAGCGACGAGGCGTTAGCGCAGCAGAACCAGAACTGGGGCGGCACGCAGGCGCTTGCGATCCCGTCCGGCGGCGTCAACATGGATGACGATCTCGGGGCCGAGCCGGTTGTCGGGCTGGCGCAGGAACAACAGCAACAGATCGCCGAGGGCAATGCCACCGAGCCGGTTGTCGACGGCATCGGTACCGACAATCCGACGCAGCTCAACCAGCCCATGCGCCAGCCCCCGCAGCAGCCAATGCCGCAGCCGGCGGCCGAGGCACAGATGAGCCGGGCGCCCGCCTGGAACGACGGCAKCCCTGTGGTGGCGCCGACCCGTGTTCCCGAAGAGGACGAGAGCGAAGAGGTCGCGATGCTGCGGCCGAACAATCCGATGATGAGCGAACCGGCGGCACCCGTCGATCCCAGCGTCATGCCGTCCTCCGAGCTTGCCTGCCGGCGCGAGTTGAAGCGCATGGGCGTCCTCTTTGATGACAAGCCGCCGATTTCGAACGGGCCGGCCTGCCAGGTGCCTTATCCGGTGTCGCTGAAGGGGCTTTCCGGCAATATCGGCGTGCGCCCGGCTGTGACGCTGAACTGCCAGGTGACGCTCGCCTTCGCCAAATGGGTGAAGAACGAACTGGCACCGTCCGCCCGCTATCGCTACTGGAGCGGCATCAAGACGATCCAGCCGCTCGGCGGCTATTCCTGCCGGCGCATGAACAACAGCCGGCAGAAATACAATCCTATGTCGGAACACGCCCGCGGCAACGCCATCGACGTCGGCAAGTTCGTGCTGAAGAACGGCCACGAGATCGACGTGCGCAAGAAGGGCCTGTTCTCGCTCCGCGAGGGGCGGCTGCTGAAGGCGGTGCGCAGCGACAGCTGCCGTTATTTCAACACCGTGCTCGGGCCGGGCAGCAACCCGGAGCACTGGAACCACTTCCACTTCGATCTTCGCTCCCGCAAGAGCGGCAAGGCCTATTGCGACTGATGCATGTCCTCCTAAACCATGCGGCGGATGCTGATGTTGCGGCCGCAATTGGGCCTGGCTGGCAGAAAACGGTTCATCCTCGCCGCAGGGCACGCTATAGATCGGCCAGGCGGATTGCCGTTTCGAGAGTTTGATCCCATGAGCTATGATTTCCATGTCGGCCAGAAGGTCGTCTGCATCAACGATACCTTCAAACATGTCAGCATCGACCAGCTCATCCGTAAAGGCGAGATCTATACGATCCGCTGGGTGGGCGAATATACCCATTATATCGACGGCACGTTCATCGGGGTGAAGCTCGCGGAGATCAACCGCGGCAATGATGACGGGCCGGAAGGTTATGGCGCGGCCGACATGCCCTATCGCGCCACGCGTTTCCGGCCGCTGGTGAAGGATAAGATCTCGTCACTGCGCAAGCTGTTGGCGCCGACGCCTGATGCACCTGTCGAGCCGAAAGAAAAAATCAGGAAGAAAGAAAAGGTCTGAGCGCTGGCGCGCCGTATTCTCCTGGTGATCCGCCATTGCTGACCGATACATCCGAAGCAGCGGCTGCACGGCGGCTTCGGGACCACCTATCTTGACATCCAATAACGAACATGTTCGTTAGAAACATGTTCGTTATTGGGGTTTGGATATATGGCAAGACAATCCAGGAGCCGGCGGGAGCGGCCGAGCAAACCGGCTTTGAGCCGTGAAGGGGTCATCGCGGCGGCGCTCTCACTCTTCCATGAGGAGGGGCTCGCCAAGGTTACCATGCGGCGCGTGGCTGCCGTGCTCGATACCGGACCGGCCTCGCTTTACGTCTATATCAGCGACACCGAGGACCTTCATGCCGAGATCCTCGATGCGTTGCTCGCGGATGTTGCCGAACCGTCTTCGCCGGCGGACTGGCGCGGTCGGCTGAAAGGCACGCTTCGCGGCTRTATCGCGGTGCTTTTCGAGCATCCGGAACTGGCGCGCATGGCGATGTCGACCATGCCGAGCGGGGCGAACTACCTCGCGCTTGTCGAGAAGATCCTGGCGCTGCTGAAAGAGGGTGGGGTACCGGACGGCCAGGCGGCCTGGGCGGTCGATCTGCTTTTGCTTTTTGCGACGGCGCAGGCGGCTGAGAAAGCCGCCTGGAAGGCATCGGCGCGTTCTCCGTCCAACTTTTCCGCGCTGGCGGCGATCATCGAGACTGCTGATGTCGAGACCCTACCGAATATCGTCCGGCACGGTACGGACCTGCTGTCGGGCAGGGGCGACCGGCTGGACTGGGGATTCGATGTCCTGATCAACGGCGTCCTTAAAACGCGGCGCATGGAGACAAAATCATGATCACCATTCTCGGGGCCGGCCTCGGTGGGCTCATTCTCTCGCGCATCCTGCATATTCATGGAGTGGATGTGCGCATCTTCGAAAGCGACACTTCCGCATCGGCGCGGCATCAGGGCGGCATGCTCGACATGCATGTCGAGTCCGGCCAGGCGGCGCTCAGGGCTGCCGGCCTTTACGACGAATTCCGTGTGATCGTGCTTGAGGAGGGGGATGCGTCCCGCGTTCTCGACAAGACGGGCAGGGTGCATTTTTCGGAGGCGGGCAACGGTCTGCGCCCCGAGGTCGATCGCGGCGCATTACGCGCCATGCTTATCGCATCGCTGCCGGAGGGGATCATCCATTGGGGGCATCGCGCCACCGGCGTCAGCGCCAGTGCAGACGGCAGTTACGTCATCGCCTTCGCCAATGATCGCTTGGTCAAGGCGGATGTGCTGATCGGCGCTGACGGCGCATGGTCTAAGGTGAGGCCGCTGCTTGCCGCTGTCGAGCCTGTTTATGCCGGCCTGTCATTTGTGGAAGCCCGCCTGACCGATGCGTCTTTCCGGTTTCCCGCACAGGCGGAAGCTGTCGGGAAGGGGATGATGGCCGCGCTCTCGGATCGCAAGGGCATTCTGGCCCATCGCGAGCCGGGTGACGTGCTCTGCAGCTATGCCGCCTTCGAGGCGCCGATCGAGTGGTCGAATGGCGACTGGTCGAATGGCGGGCGCCTGCGCGAGGACGTGCTGGCGCGTTTCAGTGACTGGCATCCCTCGCTCGTCGACCTCATCGCCAGAAGCGAGGCGCCGTTGATCGCAAGGCCGCTTTATGCCTTGCCAGTCGGCCACCGCTGGGAGCGCCGGCCAGGCCTCACGCTGATCGGCGATGCCGCGCACCTGATGTCGCCCTTTGCCGGCGAAGGAGCCAATCTGGCGATGCTCGACGGCGCGGAACTGGCGCAGGCGATCATCGCTCATGGGGAAGATGTCGAGGCAGCACTGGCCTCCTACGAKGCGGCGATGCTTCCCCGCAGCGAAGATGCAGCCGCACAATCGGCTGCCGGCCTCGACATGTGCTTCAACGACCAGGCGCCGCTGCCGCTCGTTGATTTCTTCCAGAGCATGCGTTCGGGCGTGGAGGCATGAATGGCTGGTGGCGTCTAGGTTGTCTGCCGGCCGACTGGCACGCCGGGCTCGCCGAGATCCCAATAGAGGCCTGCCATCAATGCGAGGCCCTCGCGGGCGATGGAGAGGGGAAGATGCTCGTTCGGCGCATGCTGGGAGCATCCCGGATAAGAATGCGGGACCCAGATCGTCGGCAGGTCCAGGGTCTCGGAGAAGGTGTCGTTCGGCAGCGATGCGCCGAGGTTCGGCAGGATGGCCGGCGTCTTGCCGGTGGTGCGGCTGATCGAGTCGACCGCCCAACCAACCCAGGGATGCTTGGGATCGAGACGCGTCGCGTAGAAAATCTCGTCGCTTGCCTGGGCAATCTGCACCTGCGGAAAACCATGGCTGTCGAAGTGCCGTCGCAGCGCCGGCAGTATATCCTTCACATCGACTCCGACGACGAAGCGTAGCTGGCAACGCGCCCAGGCGCGCGGCGGGATCGCGCCGACGGGTGTCTTGGGGTTGCCGGCTTCGAAAGCCAGGATCGCGAAGGAACTCCATGCAAACAGCTTTTCGGCTGGCGTCAGCCCGGGTTCGCCCCAGTTCGGATCGATTTTCGCATCGCCGTCGCCATCCTCTGGGATGCAGTCGGCAAGCACATGCCGGACATTGTCGGGGATCTCTTTCGGACACCATTCCGGGATGCGAATTTCGCCTGACGGGCCGGTGATGCTGGCAAGCGCATGGGCGAGTTGGATTGCAGGATCGGAGAGTAGGCCGCCCCAGTTCCCGGAGTGGTGCCCGCCCTTGCGCGCGTCGATCAATATATCGAAGCTGACGGCGCCGCGGGAACCCAAGAAGATAGTCGGCCGTTCGGCGGTGAGCCGCGGGCCGTCTGAGGCGATCAGCACGTCGGCGCGGAACAATTCCCTGTGCGTGACGGCGAGTTCACGCAGGCCGGGCGATATCCGCTCCTCACCCATCTCGATCAGATATTTGGCGTTGAACCCGAGCTTACCGCGCGTTTCCAGCACGGCCTGGATGGCGCCGATGTTGACGGTGTGCTGCCCCTTGTTGTCGGCGACGCCGCGCCCGTACCATCTGCCGTCACGTTCGATCATCCGCCAGGGCGACAGGCCGTCGTCCCAGGCATCGTCAAGTCCGCGGATCACGTCGCCATGGCCATAACCAAGCACGGTCGGCAGCTTCGGATCCTGGATACGCTCGGCGAAGAGAAAGGGCCAGCCGCCCTCCGTCAACGTGTGGCAGGTAAAGCCGAGCGCCTCGAAAGTCGGCCTCATCTCGGTCTCGATATAATCGAGCAACACCTGCCGGCGATCTGGGTTCTGGCTTTCCGTCGGCATGGCGACTCGCCGCGCCAGATCCGTCCGGAACGATCCGGAATCGAAATAGGTCTCTGCTCTCGCTATGGCGGCGTCGCGGGTCATGCGGAAACATACCATCAAGCCGGATGCATCGAAACGGCCATCTGACCATCGCCCCGGCGACACTGGCCTCTGCCTGAGTTCATCACCGCGACATCAACACCTCCACGACACAATTGTGCGGCTGGACCGCCTGTGCAACAGTTGGTGCGTGAGTTGCCAAGGAGTGGCTGTGAGACCGATTTCGAAAATCCTGGCGCTCTGCGCCATCGTCATCACCATCATGGCAACAGGCGCGGCAGCGGCCGATCCGCTGGTTTTCAGCTATCACGGATGGCAGGTCGATCTCACCAACGCCAAGGGCGCGGAGCCCGACAACGAGATGGTCGCGGCGGTCAAGCGGCAGCTCGATATCGTCGAGCATGTCGACCTGAAACCCGATGTGCTCACCTTCATGCGGATGATCCCGATCTGGGCCAATCCCGCCGCCGCAAAGGCCGGGCCTGGCCATTACAGCAGCAAGACCGGCATCGACCTGCGCGTGAAGGCCCTCGCGTCTGACAAGCCGATCATCCTGCATGAACTTCTGCATGCCTATCACGACCGAATGCTTCCGGGCGGATTCGGCAATACCGATGTTGCGCAATTCTTCGATATCGGCAAGCGGGTCTGGCCGGGCGATTCCTACATGATGAGCAATGGTCACGAATTCTTCGCGGTCACGGCCAGCGTCTACCTGTTCGGTGACATCGATCGGCCGCCTTATTCGCGCAGCCAGTTGCGGGAGAAGCAGCCACGATACTACCAGTGGCTTGCCACGCTGTTCGACGACGGCCGGCCGCGGTCGTAAGGCCGCAGCCGACACCGCGATACGGATCAGTCCGTCTTCCTGCTCAGAAACAGCGCGGTCTCCCTGCGGACTTCAAGCACGCCGTTGCGTTGGCTGAAGGCATCGGCAACGGCTTGACGGAACTTGGTGAGCTGGAGCTCGCTGGCGCCATCGCCGGGCGGGTAGGAGGTGAGCGCCAGGAATACATCCTCGGGCTCAGTGATCCTCAGGCTTGCCGGATGCTGCGACATGTTCACGTTTCCAAACTGTGACCGCATCAATCGTTCGGCAGCGTCATATCCGAAGGCTTCGGCAGCCGGATCGGATGGGGCATTGCCGAATACGGTCGTCAGCGCGTAGATCTCGCGCATATTGCCGGCGCCGTTGGTTGTGACCGCGAGTAAGCCACCCGGCCTCAGCACTCTTGACATGTCAGCGATGCCCGCGGCCGGGTCGGGCAGGTGATAGAGCATATGCATCGCGACCACGGCATCGAAGGCGCCATCTTCGAAGGGGAGCGCGGCTGCGTCGGCTTGGCAACCCCGGACGGAGCCGAATGGCARGGTGCTGCAACGCGCCACCGCCTCGTCGACCATGCCTTGCGAAAGGTCGGCGAGCGTCAGGTCAAGATTCTCCGGCAGCAGACCTGCCGTTGCTGCCCAGAACCAGGCCGGTCCGCAGCCGACGTCGAGGACACGATCGCCTGGCTTCAGGGACAACTGCGTTGCAACCCATGGAAACCAGGCCGTCTCGGCGATGGTGTATTGGCTATGCAGTCGAGCCCGCGCGGCGAGCTTCCGGCTGTCGCCATACTGTCCCGCATTGTCTGCTGTTATGGAGGACATGGCATCTCTCCGGGCTTTTTCACGGGCGCCACCTCGCGCTTCCCGGCAGAGCCTATAGAGGGCTCTGTTCCCGGGCAAGACGTGACTTTGCGCAGCGGGTCGGCCTGCTCGCACAGCTGCCGTTGAGGATTATCTTGATGTGATGAGTTTGGCCGGAGAAATAAATCGCATCCGATTAAATCGGAATAGTGTTGACATCGGTTATGGTGCGGCGTATTAGAGCGCATCCGATTTAATCGGACGCGTAGCAAATCAAACCGAAAGGATATCACCATGACCGAGAAGCTTCTCTTTACCGGCAAAACCCACATCTCCGGCGGCCGCAACGGCTCCGCACGCAGCAGCGACGGCACGATCGACATCAAACTGCCGCAACCGCATCCGGCTGCCGAAAACCTGTTCGGCATCGCCTGGTCGGCCTGCTATATCGGCGCCATCGAGTTTGCCGCTTCGCAGCGGAAGATCACGCTGCCGGCCCGTCCCGAGGTCGATGCGGAGATCGATCTCAACGTTGATAACGGCTCCTTCTTCCTCAGGGCGCGCCTCAATGTCAGCCTGCCCGGCATCGATCGCGACGTTGCTGAGGAGCTGATCGAGGCAGCCCATGGCATCTGCCCTTATTCCAAGGCGACACACGGCAATATCGACGTCGAGACCACACTTGTCTGAGCAGGGGAAGGGCGGACCTCACCGCCAGAGGATTTGATGCGGAGGGCCTGCCGATCGGCCGGCAGACCCCTTCTTGAGGTAGCAGGCACCGGAACCTTGCCGATCTGGAGAACATGCCATGATCAATAGCCACGCCCAGCCACACCAGGCCTATGACGAGTTTTCGCTCGTGCTCGACCCAGCCGTCTATGAGCCGCTGCCCGAGGATTGGCTGATCGGCATCACCGACGTCGTCAGCTCGACGCTGGCGATCAAGTCGGGACGCTATGAAGATGTCAACTTCGCAGGCGCATCGATCATCGCCGCTCTCGGTAATGCCTGGGGTTCGTTCGATTTCCCCTTCGTGTTTCGTGGAGACGGGGCGGCATTCGCCTTGCCGCCGCACGGCATCATGGCCGCGACCTCGGCGTTGCGGCAGGTCGCGAGCTTTGCAAGAAGCGATCTCGATCTCACCGTTCGTATCGGGCTGCTCACCGTGCGCGAAATCCGCAATAGTGGGCGCGACGTAAGGGTTGCGCGCTATGCGGCTTCGGAAAACGCGACCTATGCGATGTTTGCAGGAGGAGGGCTCAAATGGGCGGAGCAGCAGATCAAGAGCGGCCGGTATCTGGTCAAGCCGGGCCGCTACGCGACGAAGCCGGATCTGACCGGACTGAGCTGCGACTGGACGCCGTTCCCGAGCCAGCGGGGCGAGATCCTGTCGCTGCTGGTCGAGCCGGATGACCATACGAGCCCGGAGGTCTTTGCGGCGCTGGYGAAGCGCGTGCTTGCCGTCTTCGATGCGCCGTCGCACCGGTCTCATCCGGTTCCCGTGGAAATGGCTATCCCCAGGGATATTGCCATGCCCAAAGGCAGCGGGAAGCGTGTCGATGCGAAACGCTGGTCGGAGGTCGCCTCCCATTCGGATTTCCGCAAATTCGATGACGGTTTGCGCCTGACGCTGGACTGCACGCGCGAACAGATTGACAGGGTCGAAACCATGCTTCTTCTGGCAAGGGCGCGCGGTGAGGTGAACTTCGGACTGCACCGCCAATCGCATGCGCTGATGACCTGCCTCGTGCCATCAGGCAGCCCGGATTCGCACCTGCATTTCCTCGACGGAATGGGCGGCGGTTATGCAAGGGCCGCCGAGATGATGGAGGCCGGTGCGCTTGGCGACGTCCAGCATCATGTTCTCTGAGGACCCGTTCAGCTGGCGAGACCGCCTTGACCGCCAAGGGACCTAAGTGGGCGTGCCTGTTTCCCGCATGGCGAGGTTTGCGAGAATTTCAGTGAGCTGAGGCGGCGCCAATTCGGCTTCTTTTTCTATCGCGGTGGCGGTGAACCATCTGAGCTCGGTGTGTTCGTCACCGATCAGTCGCGGACAGCCGTGCCATTTAAGGACGTGATAGACATGGAATGTCGCGGATGCTTCGGGCGGGTCTTCCGAGGTGAACCGTCCTGCAAACTGCCAGAGCTCCGGCGTCACGCCTATTTCTTCGATCAATTCCCGGCACATCGCCGTCTCGGCGTCTTCGCCCTCTTCGATATGGCCGCCCGGGAGGCTCCAGCGATCCGGGTGCACCTTGCGCTCGGAACTGCGCCTGGCCAGGAGAACGGTTCCGTTCTGGCTCAAGACGCCCATCGCGATGTCGGGCATGCATTCTCCTCTGCCTCCTCGATCTCGCGCCGATGCTGCCCGCAGCCACGGCTTTTTGCAATGGCCAGTCGTCCATCGAGACAGTCGAGGCATAGCCTGACCGGGTAGGTTGACCCCCGACGTTGCCCGGGAGCATAGTCCCCGGACAGACGCGAATGACCTGCTGATGCGAACGAGGTCGGTCTGTCGATCTTCGTCCGTTTCCGAACAGATCAAACGGAGAGGAGAGCGTCATGCCACCCACATCCCTATCAACGCCCACGCGGCGCGAGCTGCTTGCCGCCACGGCCGCCGCCGGAGCCATGAGCATGCTTGCCGGGACGCGCAGCGCTGAGGCAAACGGCGACGGGGTGAGCCCCTTCAGCGTCAATTTTCCCGAGGATCAGCTTGACGATCTGCGCCGGCGCGTCGCGGCCACCCGTTGGCCTGACAGGGAGACTGTTGCGGACGATACGCAGGGCGTGCAGCTCGCAACGATCCAGAAACTCGCGAAGCATTGGGCGACGGATTACGACTGGCGCAAGATGGAGGCGCGGCTCAATGCGCTGCCGCAGTTCATCACAGAGATCGACGGGCTGGATATCCACTTCATTCACGTGCGCTCCCAGCATAAAAATGCGCTGCCGTTGATCGTCACACATGGATGGCCTGGTTCGATCATCGAGCAGTTGAAGATCATCGAACCGCTCACCGATCCGACAGCGCATGGCGGGAGCGAAGAGGACGCATTTGACGTGGTGATCCCGTCTTTGCCGGGCTACGGCTTTTCCGGGAAACCGACGGGGTCGGGGAACTGGAACCCGCCGCGTATCGCGCACGCCTGGGTGACGCTGATGCAACGTCTCGGCTACACGAAGTTCGTGGCGCAGGGTGGCGACTGGGGCAACGCGGTGACCGAATTGATGGCGGTGCAGGAGCCGCCGGGATTGCTCGGCATCCATACGAACATGGCGGCCACGGTTCCGGCTGACATCGCCAAGGCTCTTGCCGCCGGCGGCATGCCGCCAGCCGACCTGTCACCGGACGAAAGGCGCGCCTTCGATCAGCTCGACGATTTCTACAAGAATGGGCTGGGCTATGCGATCGAGATGAACAACCGGCCGCAGACGCTCTACGGGATTGTCGACTCGCCGGTCGGGCTTGCGTCGTGGATGCTCGATCACGACATCCGCAGTTACCGGATGATTGCCCGCGTTTTCGACGGAGAGCCCGAGGGGCTGACGAAGGACGATATCCTCGACAACGTCACGCTCTACTGGCTGACGAACACCGCAATCTCCTCGGCACGCCTCTATTGGGACAACGCGCACCATCCGTCGGGCGGGTTCTTCGACCCCAGGGGCATCAAGATCCCAGTGGCGGTCAGTGCTTTTCCCGATGAGATCTACCAGGCGCCGCAGAGCTGGGCGGAGAAGGCCTATCCGAAGCTCATCCACTACAACCGGCTGCCGAAGGGCGGCCACTTCGCCGCCTGGGAACAGCCGATGGCTTTCACTGCCGAGCTCCGGACTGCGTTCCGGCCGCTACGGCAGTAGACCCAGGCGGGATCAGGCGACTGAGGCCGCGATCACGATTTCTCCGGTTCGCCCTGAGTTGACCGCAGCAGGTTGTCGCGCAGCGTCGTCACCGATTTCTGCACGACGGGAAAGTCGTCGCCGAGGCCGATGGCGCCAAGCAGCGCGTTGCCGGGATCGGTTTCAACGAGTTGGCGTCCTGCCGGCGTCAGGCTGACCCGCACCTGCCGTTCGTCGGCAGGATCGCGGTGACGGGTGATAAAACCATTCGACTCCAGCTTCTTGAGGATGGGCGTCAGCGTGTTGGATTCGAGGAACATCTTTTCCCCCAACACCCCGACGGTCTGGTCGTCCTCTTCGGAGAGAGCCACCATGGCGATGTATTGGGTATAGGTCAGGCCAAGCTCGTCCAGGATCGGCTTATAGGCGCGGCCGAAGGCGAGATTTGCCGAATAGACCGCGAAGCACAGGAAATTCGAAAGTTTCCTGCCTTCCTTGCCCGCTGGCGGGGAGGCGGGCGCAGGCATATCCGGCCCCTTAGCTGCTTTAGATGTCGGCATCGGTCCATCCTGTCCAAGCTTTCTGACGATGACATCTATATATATCGCATCCGATTAAATCGCAATAGTGTCGAAGTCGGTTTTCGATCCTGCCGTTTGTGGTGACTAGACAAAGATCAGCGGAAACTCCTGGGAGGCTTCCCATACTTCTTGCGAAAAGCGGTCGCGAAATGGGCGGAGTCGGAGAATCCGATTTCAAAGGCGATCGCCGTCATGGGCAGTGTGCTGTTTTCGACTAGAAACCGGCCATAGCGCAATCTCGTCTCGACGATAAAACGCTTCGGGGTCATGCCGATATTGTCCTGGAACAGACGCTCGAACTGGCGTGGTGACAGGCCGACCAGAGAGGCCACCTGTTCCGGTGAGACATCGCGGCCTTTCCGACTCTCGACGAGAACGACGGCTCGCTGAATACGCGAATCTTCTGCGCGGCGAAATGTTGTGGCGCGGCCGTGATCGAAGGCGCTCATGTGCTTCTGCTCCGAGAGCGAAAGCTGGTGCACGGCCTTGGCCGCCCGATCCGGTCCGCAATGCGTGCGGATGAGCTCCGTCATCAGCGACAGGATCGATACGCCGCCAGGCACGGTAATGCGGCCGTTTTCGATCAGGAAGTCATCGCGCGTGGAGAAGGCAAGACGCGGGAAGGCAATCCGGAAATCCTCCGCGTGAAAGGGATGAACGCACGCCTTGCGCCCCGCGAGCAGTCCCTCCTGCGCCATTACGAAGGCGCCCGTACACACACCAATGACCGGAACACCCGCCGATGCCGCCACCCTGAGATAGTCGCGATGTTTGCTAGGTGCGGCGCGCAGATGTGGCAGGAGGCCACCGATAACCACGACGTAGTCGAAGTCGGTCGGGTTAATGTAGGGCGCATCGGCGTGGACCCGGATGCCGCAGCTGGCGACCGCTGCATGGCCCGGAGCCCCCATGATCGACCAGCGACAATGTAGTGGACGGGAATTGTCGGCAAAGTCCGCCGCATGCCTGAGAGGCTCGACGATACCCGTCAGCGACATCATCGGGAATGTCGGCCAGAGGAGAATGCCGACCGAGAGATCGGCCTTTCGGTCGCGTGCGACCAGAAGCCGCTCGGCCCAAAGATCGTCGAGCCAGCGCACATAGTCCGGCTCGTTGGCAGATATTTCGGAAGGTTCCTCGGATGTGATCATGGCGCATGGCAATGATAGAACAACCATGTCCTTTTTTCAAAGAAAATGTCCGATTTATAAAATTCAGCGGCAGTCTTCAGTGTCAAGTTTCCTCTCGTCGAACGCGACATCCGGGGACAGAAACCACCGGACCGGGGAACCAACAAATCAAGGATCAGAACAATGGCACTTTCTCTTTCGAGAAGGATGGTGACGTGCGCTCTGCTGGCAGGCAGCTTCATGTCCCTTTCATCTATCGCCAATGCTTTCGAACTTGCCGAGCAGGGCAAGCTGACGGTTGCCTTCACCGGCGACATGCCCGGCTCCGGCTGGCAGGACGGGAAGCTGGTAGGCTATGACGGTGAAATCATGCAGCGCATTGCCGACAAGCTCGGCCTCAAGATTCAGCCTGCGCTCATGGAATGGTCGGGTACGATCGCCTCCGTTCAGTCAGGCCGCGTCGACGTCATGCTCGGCACCATGGGCTGGACCGAAAAGCGTACCAAGATCATGACGCTCTCCGAGCCGATCCACTACTTCAAGAACGGCATCATGCAATCGACGAAGACGAACTGGGACAAGCTCTCTGATCTGGAAGGCAAGAAGATCGGCACGATCACCGGCTTTTCGTTCGTCTCGGAATTGAAGAGCATCAAAGATCTCCAACTCTCGCTCTACGACACTTCCGATGCGGCCGTGCGCGATCTTATCGCCGGGCGCATCGACGCTGTCATCGGCGATCCGCCGGTGATCTCCTACGCCATCAAGCAGAACCCCGATTGGAATATGCACTTCCTCGCCTTCACCGATAACAGTCCGGATTTTCCGCTGCTGACCGGTCTCGGCCAGGTCGTCTATGGCCTCAACCAGAAGAACGACGATTTGCGCCAGAAGATGGACGCCATCATCGCCGACATGTGGAAGACTTGCGAGATGAAGGAAATCGGCGCCCGCTACGGATTGTCGTCGGATGTCTGGTTCAAGCCTGTGGGTCAAAACTTCCGCGCCGGCGTCGATCGCCCCGCAGATTACAAGCTGCCGTCCTGCGCAGCTGGCGGCTGAACGAGCGTGCGGACGGAAGCTGCAATCGGCGGCTTTCGTCCACCCTCTTCGCCAAGATATAATCGCATAAGGAAACGGCGATGAATGCGCTTCTGAGCGTTGCGGGCCTGCGCAAGAGCTATGGTCCTATCGAAGTTCTCAAGGGCATCGATTTCGATGTCGCACCAGGTGAGAAGATTGCCCTGATCGGCCCATCCGGGTCTGGGAAATCCACCTGTCTGCGCTGCATGAATTTTCTGGAAAAGCCCAGTGCCGGCGAGATCCGCCTCGACGGCGAGCGGATCGGCGTGCGCAACGGCCAGGTCATGAGCGACCGGCAACTTGCACCGCAGCGCGCCGAGATGGGCATGGTCTTCCAGCTCTTCAATCTCTGGCCGCATCTGTCGGTGACGGAAAACGTGGCGATTGCGGCGCGCAAGGTCCGCGGCCTGGCTGCTGCCGAGGCACGCGAACTGGCTTTGGAGATGCTGGCCAAAGTCCATATGACGCACCGCGCTGAAGCCTCACCACTCGAGCTGTCCGGCGGCCAGCAACAGCGCGTCGCGATTGCGCGGGCGCTTGCCCAGAAGCCAAAGCTCATGCTGTTCGACGAGCCGACATCGGCACTCGATCCCGAACTGGTTCAGGAGGTTCTGAAAGTGATGGAGGAGCTGGCAGACGAAGGACGCACGATGCTGATCGTCACGCACGAGATCGCGTTTGCGCGCGACATTGCCGACCGCGTTCTGTTTCTTGACGGCGGCACCATCGTCGAAGCCGGCCCGGCCCGCCAGGTCATAACCGCTCCCCGCGAGGCGCGCACGCAAGCGTTTCTCAACAAGATTCGGCACTAGGCGCGTCATGATTGGATTTTCCGTATTCTTCTCGGTCGTCCAAGGGCTCGTCGCCGGGCTCGGCGTAACCGTTTTCGTCACGATCGCCTCGCTGGCGCTCGCAGCCACTTTGGGGTTCTTTCTCGCTCTGCTCAGGCAATTTGCAGGGATCAAGTTCATCAATCTCGCGATCGATGCCTGCTGCGAAATCCTCTGCAATGTGCCGGCCTTGACGCATCTCTTTATCCTCTACTTCGGGCTTGCCAGCCTCGGCGTGAAATTGACGTCGATCACGGCGGCCGTCCTGGGCCTCGGGCTCATCGGTGCAGCGATCACCTGCGCAATCTTTCGCGCCGGTTTCGCCGCGCTGCCTGGCGGGCAGGCGGAGGCGGCGCTTGCCGCAGGGCTGACCCCGCTCCAGACGATCTTTGAGATCCTGACGCCACAGGCCATGCGGATAGCGCTTCCGGGGCTCGGGAACTACGCGGTGCAGCTTCTCAAGGATACATCCGTCGTCTCGGCCATTGCGGCGCCGGAAATCATGTTCTTTGCCCGTTCAATGGTGACGTCGTCCTTCCAGACAACAATGATCTACGCGACGGCGGCGGCACTCTATCTGTTGCTGAGCTTGCCATTGATGCAGGCAACGCAGTTCCTCGAAAGACGTTACGGGAGATTGAAAGGATGAGTGCTTTCCTGGCGCCCTATGGCGATTATGGTGCCGAATGGCTGCCTCTGCTGCTGCGGGCGATGATGAATACGGCGCTGCTTTCCGTTTGTGCCTTTGCCCTGGCCTTCGTTTTCGGCCTGCTGCTTTCGCTCTGCCAGAAATCCAGTTTCGCAGCGCTGCGGTATTTTGCGGCTCTTTATGTGACGATCGTGCGGGGCGTGCCGTTATTGGCGGTTCTGTTTCTGCTTTATTTCGGCTTGCCGGGCATCGGGGTCGTCTTCGATGCTTTCGGTGCGGCGATCGCCGGCCTGGCGTTGTGTTTCGCGGCCCAGGTCGCAGAGCTTTTCCGCGCCGGTCTGAAGGCTATACCGGCCGGGCAGAGCGAGGCAGCGCTGGCCGCGGGCTTCACCCCGGCCCAGAGCTTCGTCTGGATCATCCTGCCGCAGGTCGCGCGTGTCATCCTGGCGCCGATGATCATCACCTTCGTCTCGCTGCTCAAGGATTCTTCGCTCGCTTCGCTGATTACCGTCGACGAACTTGTGCTCACGGGGCGGTCAATGGCGACGGAGTATTTCCTTCCCTTGCAAATCTACGTTGCCGTCGGGCTCTGCTATTTCGCGATAGCCTGGCCGTTCTCGGTCCTCTCGCGCCGGCTAGCCCTTCCGGCCGCCCGCTAACTCGTCATCACAAGGCCAAGATCATGACCACTGAAACGACCGTTGCCACGGGCAACGCACGTCGGCATGCAACGCAATCGCATGAACCTCGCTGGCCGGTGATCCTCATGACGCCCGATGTCAGCGAGGCGCCCGATGTTCCGACCGAGACGGAGTATGTGGTGCGCGCCAACTATGCGGATGCCATAGCCGAGGCAGGGGGATTTCCTTTGATCTTGCCTTACAACACCCGGAACCTGGCATCGGCGTTGGCACTCGCCGATGGAATTGTCCTTACCGGTGCGCGGCCAGGGACCGAGGTGACAGGCGCGCGCAGGCAGTTCGAAATTCAGCTGGTCGAGCAGGCCTTGAAAACGGGCAAGCCGCTTCTCGGCATATGCCACGGCATGCAACTGATCGGTGAATGCCTTGGGGGCGAATTTCAAACCGAGCTGCCGGCCGCCGCCGTATCCCACATCCCGCAAGATATCCCCGACGTTTTGGCGCACGAGATCATCGTCGAGCAAGGCAGCGTGCTGACCGATTGGGTAGGGAGGGGGMCGGCGCGCGTCAACAGCCTGCACCGGCATGCTTTGGCCGGCCAAGGACGCTTCCGTGTCGCCGCGCGGGCGCCGGACGGAACCATCGAAGCATTCGAAGGGGACACGGACGGCTTTTGCCTCGGCATCCAGTGGCACCCCGAATACCGGCTGACGGAACTCGACAAGAATATCATGAGGGCCTTCGTCGACCGCAGCGCAGAAGCAGCAGTCCGCAAGGCACGCGATGCTTCATCGGCTGGAAGCAATCGTGTGCGCGAACGGCTGGCACAGCTTGAGCTTGCTCTGCCGGAAGCATCCTTGCCGCCAGGCGCATTTTCCGGGGCTGTGCGGACCGGCAATATCATCACCGTTTCAGGTCAGGTGCCGCTGAAGGATGGTGTGGTGCTGCGGACAGGACATCTCGGAGCATGCGTCTCCATCGAAGAGGGGCGAGAATGCGCCCGCTGGGCGCTTCTCAATGCGCTTGCGCAGCTGGAGGGGGCTGCGGGCGGCTTTGACAACATCCTGGGCTTCGTCCGGCTTGCGGGCTATGTCGCGGCGGATGCCGCTTTCGAGCGCCACGGCGCCGTCATAGATGGCGCTTCGGAACTACTCCGAGAGCTTTTCCCGGATCGATGGGCGCATGCCCGCATCGCGATCGGCGTAACATCTCTGCCGCGCGGGGTTCCCGTTGAGGTCGAGTTGACGGCCGTTGTCGGCGACGAGGCTTGAGATGGCGCGTGTTGCGGTGATCGGCGCCGGCGTCATCGGCGTATCGTCGGCCTATCTTCTGGCCCGGGCGGGGCATGATGTGACACTTATCGATGCGGCAAGCGAGCCGGGCATGGGGGCGAGCGCCGGCAATGCCGCGCAGCTGTCTTGGGCCTACGGTGACGCAATGGCATCACCAGCCCTGCTGAAACATCTGCCAGCCATTGCGATGGGCCGCGATCCA
This sequence comes from Rhizobium sp. 01N447_2, assembly GCF_056399245.1. Lineage (NCBI taxonomy): Bacteria > Pseudomonadati > Pseudomonadota > Alphaproteobacteria > Hyphomicrobiales > Rhizobiaceae > Rhizobium > Rhizobium sp. 01N447_2. The sequence goes on along the minus strand of NZ_JBFTQY010000018.1, from coordinate 79,586 downwards.
GCCTTCCGGATCCACTGGCAACTCGATCGGGACTTTCTGTGCTGGGGGCTGAAATTCCTTGCCAATACCCCGTTCAGATGTTGGTGGAACAATACAGAGGAGATCCTGCGCCTTGCCGAGCAATCCCGTCACGAGCTCGCGATCCTGCTTAAGGAAACCGATATCGAATTCGACTATCGTGTCGCCGGAAAACTGCACCTCTATGCCGACCGGCAAAGTTTTGCTGCCGCCGATTCCAGTGTCGCGCGCAAGAATGCTCTCGGCTTCGAACAGCGCCTGCTGACGCGGGGGGAGGCGGAAGACGTCGAGCCTGCGCTCGCCGTATATCAGGGAGAGATTGCCGGCGCCGTTTATACACCCAGTGATGCCCTCGGCGATGCGGCCGGATTTTGCCGCCAGCTCACCACCTGGATGATCGAGCGTCGGCAGGTGTCGGTGCTTTTCGGCGGGAGGGTCTCGAGCTTCCTCCAAACGGAAGGCGTGCTGACAGGGCTGAGGTTCGAGGACCGCGACGAGCTTCGCGTCGACGCAGCCATCGTCGCCGCAGGACCGGAGATCCGTTCCCTCATATCCGATTTACCTGAAGTCCGGGACATACGCCCCGTCAGAGGCTACTCGCTCACCGTTCGAAGAACTGGACTTGCACCAAGTATCAGCCTGACAGACGTCAAGCGAAAGCTTGCCTTTGCGGCTATCGGCGACCGTTTTCGTGTCGCCGGACTGGCAGACATCGAGCGTCCCGGGGCCGGTTTTGATGCCAGACGTTTCGACACACTCAAGCTGGCCGCGTCCGCGGTGCTGCCCGACCTTTTCGAGCGATCGGACGAACTGATGAGATGGTCGGGCGAGAGGCCGATGACTCCGACCTCCAAGCCCGTTATCGCCGCCTCCCGACGTATCAAAGGTCTCTACATCAATGCCGGTCACGGCATGCTGGGTTGGACACTCGCATTGGGCTCTGCCCGCTGCGTGGTCGATCTCTTTCAATAAGTCGGTGGCTGGCGCCCGGGCTTACAGTTGCTGATGCTCTTCAATCCGCCGCAGCGTTCCGGCAGAGGCTGCCGGGACTTCGCTCAATTCATACCTCTTCACATCCATCTGATCGTTCCGGATCAAATCCGGAACGAAGTGAGTCAGAACTCATCACCAAATGGAATCCGGAATGCGGGTTGGTCCTAGCCGAATTTCTCGGTCGTATCGGCTTTGCCGAACACCCAGTAGCCGGATGCCTTGATCCAGCCGAGCGGGCAACCTCGTTCCAGCAGGTAGGCGCGGATATCGCGCGTTGCCGAGGCTTCCGCCGCGACCCAGATGAAGGTCTCCGGCTGGATATCGACTGTGCTCAACAGTTTCAGCAGGGCTGCGGCATCGGTTGCCTGCGAAAGAGGCCGGTGCGCCCAGTGGGCGTACAGTTCGGCTGATGTCTCGAAGACTTGCTCTTCCAACGGGCCGGTGACGGCTGCGATTGTGGTGATGACGGTTCCGGCGCCGCTCTCCTCGATCCGGCGGCCGATCGCCGGCAGCGCGGTTTCGTCGCCGATCAGCAGCCACCGTTTGACTGTCGCGGAAACTACGGCGGAGCCCCTTGGTCCGCCGATCTCGAGCCTGTCGCCGGCGCGCGCGTCGATCGCCCATTGGGTCACTGGACCTGCCTCATGCAAGGCGAAGTCGATGGTTAGTTTTCGTTCGGTGTTATCGTAGCGGCGCGGCGTGTAGTCACGGCGTTCTTCGCCGCCATCGGCGGCCGGTACGAAAATCTTGATGTGGTCGTCGGGCGCAAGGCTGATGAAATCGGCAAGATCATCGCCGGTCAACGTGATGCGGCGCATGCCGGGGGTGATGTCGACGACGCTCTCGACCGAGAGGGTGCGCCGTCGCGTGTCGTGGCGGACCCGTTCGATGCCGGGGGCCGATGAAATCTGATCTTTGAGTTGATTGTTGTCCATGTGTCCTCAGGAGCTTTTTTGAGCTCGATCCGCAGGACATAGTCGCGCAGATCGAAGCCGCAGAGCCGTTCGATCATACGCGTTGAGTGACGTTAACGCTTACGTGGCCGGGTGACCCGGCCATTGACGGCATGATGTAGCCGACGACGGCGGCATGTGCAACCGCAAGGGAACCAGCAAGGGCGATGATTGCCAAAGTTTAACTTTCCGGCGCCGTTCCGGTTGGGCAATGATCGGCCGATCAGCGGTTATGGAGAAGACAATGGACAGCAGAATCCAGGACGTGCTCGACATCTATCACGCGATGATCGAGACGGAGCATGACAGCCCGCGCGAACTGCCTCCCGGTGGCCGCGACGGAGGACAGGATCAGCGGCTGCGGGCGGTCGGACCTGCAACCGGACAGTTCATCAATATCCTCGCCAAGAGCCTCAAGAGCCCGACCATTCTCGAACTCGGCACCTCCTTCGGTTATTCCGGGATCTGGCTGGCGGAAGCCGCGCGCGCTTCCGGCGGGCAGCTGATCACCATGGAAATGCACGACTACAAGTCGACCTACGCACGCGACATGGCCGTCAAGGCGGGGCTCGCAGAGCATGTGGAATTCAAGGTTGGGGATGCGGTCCAGATGATCGGCGAACTTTCCCAGGGCATCGACTTCGTGCTGGTGGATCTCTGGAAGGATCTTTACGTTCCATGCCTCGAGGCTTTCTATCCCAAGCTCAATCCGGGCGCGATCATCGTCGCCGACAACATGCTGCGCCCGGGAGGCGACGATCTCAAACGCTATGGTGAGGCTGTCCGTGCCAAGCCCGGGATATCAAGCGTGCTGCTGCCGGTCGGCAGCGGGCTTGAGGTCAGTCGGTTCGATTGAGGCTGAGGTGAGATTAGCGGCCATTTTGTTTTTAGTTGCAGCAAAAAAGAAGACACGTTTTAAGCTAATTTCCGACACGGTCCCGATCAAAGCTCTGCGTTATTGCGAGCTTTGGAGATGTGATGTCGGGCATTCTTATCGCCACCCTTTTGGCAACGGTTTCTGCAAAGATTCCCGCCGGATTTTCCAGCGGTGATCTCCTTCATTCTGACTGCGGCGGCTCACGGCAGTTTGTCGTCGGATATGTCGCGGGTTGGTTGGACAAGTGGAACCGGGACGAGTATCTGGCCCGCCGAATTTTCACCGAAGTCGTTCCTGTGCCGAAAGCAATGGTGAACTCGGCGTATTTTGCTAACTCCGTTGGGGTAAACGTCTGTGTGCCGATTGGAACGACCGCGGAAGCAATCGGCAATACATTGTGTACATTCCTGGAAGAGAATCCCGGCATTCGCGAGGCCACCGGCGACGAACTGATGACGACGTTGATCGCCTATAAATACCGCTGCCCCGTGCCGTAAGAACGTCAAACTCCTCCCGGCTTGTTGGTTTCGATGAAACGGCTGAGCGAGGTGGCGGCGTTCAGCATGTGGGCGCGCATGCGCCGGGATGCCATCTCACCGTCGCCTTCGGCGATCGCCTGCATGATTGCCTCGTGTTCGTCCCGGGATCGGCRCAGCCGTTCGCCCTGGCGCAGCTGCGTGCGCCGAAAGGCGTTCAGGCGGTTGCGCACGGCGATCGCCTGTTCGGCAAGGAAGCCATTGTGGGTAGCGTGATAGATGGCTTCATGGAATTGGCGGTTGAAGCTGTCATAGGCATCGAAGTCCCCGGCTTCGACGATCGGCTGGGAGAGATCGTGCAGTTCGATCAGATGGCTCCGCTCCAGCGGTGTCATGCGGTAGGTGGCGAGCCTGACGCATACCGCCTCGATCTCGGCCACCGTTTCGAACATCTCCATGATGCGCTCCGGCGTCATACGGGCGACGACGCCGCCGCGTCGGGCGCGAAGCTCGACGAGGCCGCCCGCCGCCAGCTGACGCAGCGCTTCGCGAACCGGCGTGCGGGAGGCGCCGAAACGATCGGCAAGCTGCTGTTCGTCTAACGCTGCGCCCGCCGCCATTGTGCCGGTGGCGATCTCGTCCGTCAGGGCGTTGCGAATGCGGTCGGAGAGCAATCCGCGATCATCGCCGTCATCCTCGGTTTCGAAACCACTCGCCATTCCGTTTTCTCCGATCTGTTTCAAACATCGACGGCTCGGTCGATTGTGTATGCAAATGCGATTGGCGTGCCGCTAGGCGCATACACTGATTGCATCACGAAGGTGTTACGTATTCAATAATTGACTTTATATCGGATGGGAATACATAAATTTCCAGCAAGCAGGCTTCTGCATACACGAAGCCGCTTTAAATACCGAATATGACGACCGGAGCTCGCAACGCGACGAAGGCCAGTTCCTCGCGCCGGGCAAAGCGAACCGTTCCGACACGGCATCACAGACCAACCGATACTGACTTGGCTTCGGTTATTCGGTCCCGAGCCGACATGCTTTCGATCCTTCAATTCCTGGACGCACAAGGAACCAGATCATGATGATAAACAGACGGACTTTCTCGGCTGCCCTTGTTGCCGGCGCCGCCGCTTCTCTGCTTGCCACCCGCGGCATGGCTGCGACATCCGCTCCCGTAAAGGCGCGCAACGTCGTGCTGGCGCATGGGCTGTTTGCCGACGGCTCGTGCTGGACCGAGGTCATCGCCCGCCTGCAGGCGGCCGGGCTCAATGCCACGGCGGTGCAGAACCCGCTGACGACGTTGCCGGAGGCCGTCGCTGCCGTGAAGCGGGTGCTCGACCGACAGGACGGCCCAACGGTTCTGGTTGGGCATTCGTTTTCCGGCATGATGGTCACCGAGGCCGGCGTGCACCCGAATGTTTCGGCGCTCGTCTATGTCGCGGCGCGGGCGCCGGATGCGGGTGAGGATTATACCGCCCTCGCCAAGACCTACCCGACGCCGCCGGCTTCTGCCGGCATCGTCTTCGACGGCGACGAGGGACGCCTCAGCGAGGAAGCCTTCCTGCGTGACTTCGCCGGCGACCTGCCGGAGGCGAAGGCGAAAGTTCTTTACGCCGTGCAGCAGCCGTTTCAAAAGGCGCTGTTGACCGGCAAGACCACGCAGGCCGCCTGGCGTTCGAAGCCGAGCTGGTATGCCGTCTCGACCGAGGACCGGACGATCAATCCCGATCTCGAACGCTTCATGGCCAAACGCATGGGAGCAAAGACCATTGAAATCCAGGCCAGCCATCTGTCGTTGATCTCCCACCCGGACGAGATCACAAAGCTGATCCTCACGGCGGCATGGCAGAATACGGACTGATGCCGAGGCCGGGAAGCGGCAGGGCCGTTCGCCGGCTGGTCACCGGCTTACTTTGGTGATGGGCCATGATGCCGCGACGGTCGCGTCAAGTTTGGCCGAGGTTCGGAACAAGAGGCGGCCGAGGGGTGTTAACCGAGCTAAGCCTCCATCGAGGTTGCAGTTCACCTCGTTTGCGAGAGACCGCTATGGCCATCCACTTCAACCATACAATCCTCTTGGCTCGCGACAGCAAGGCCTCGGCAGATTTTCTGGCCGACATGTTGGGGCTGCCGGCGCCGCGGCGCTGGGGGCCGTTCTACATGGTCACGACCGACAACGACGCCAATCTCGACTATATGGATACCGAAGGCGAGATCGTCCGCCAACACTACGCCTTCCTGGTCGGAGACGGTGAATTCGAGGCGATATTCAATCGAATTCGCGAGCGGGACCTGCGCTACTGGGCTGACCCCGGCCAGCGGAAGCCGAGCGAGACCAATGACCACGACAGCGGGCGCGGGGTCTATTTCGAAGATCCGAACGGCCATCTGGTTGAAATCATCACGCGCCCCTATGGCAGCGGCGGCTGGAATCCGTGAGCTTGGCGCCAAGGGAGGCGAGCCCGGTGCCGATTATGGACAACCAGGCGGCAACATCCCTGAGCGGCGAGGGGCCGCCGCTCCTCTCATATCGGTCGGCGCAGCGGCCTGAACGCTGCTCGAAGCTCGGCGGAGAAGAGCTCGGGCTGCTCCCAGGCGGCGAAGTGGCCGCCCTTGTCGACCTTGTGGAAATAGATAAGGTTGCGATAGGCGCGACGGGCCCATGTCTCCGGGGCCTGATAGCTCTCCCCAGGAAAGACGGTGATGGCGACCGGAAGCGCGATCTTGGAGGTCTTCTCGCCGGCCGCAAGGACGGGACTGCGCCCGCCGCCATATTCCCAGTAGATCCGGGCCGAGGAAGCGGCGCTGTTGGTCAACCAGTAAAGCGTGATGTCGTCGAGCACCTCGTCGGGAGACTTTTCGGGATCGCTGCTGTCGTAGGTCCAGTGCGTAAAGCCTGGATGACCGAGCGTCCATGCCGCAAGGCCGGCCGGGGAATCCGATATGGCGTAGCCGATCGTCTGCGGCCTCGTGCCCATCATCGTGGCATAGGACCTGTTCCCCATCTTGGCTGCGGCGCTGAGGGCATCGAACGCCGCGCGTTCCTCGGTGGAGAGTCGCTGCGGCGCCGGCCCGCCCGCGGCGAGCACCGCGGCAACTTCGGGCGGCACGACAGCCGGCAGGTTGATGTGGATGCCGAGCAGACCTTGTGGCGCGAGCCGTGCCATCGCGCCGGAGACCGGCGAGCCCCAGTCGCCGCCCTGGGCGACGTAGCTGCTGTAAGCGAGGCGCTTCATCAGTTCCGCCCAGGCCCGCGCGATGCGGTCCGGCCCCCAGCCGGTGCCGGTCGGCTTGCCGGAGAAGCCGTAGCCCGGCATCGACGGAATGACCACGTCGAACGCATCTTCGGCGCCTCCGCCATGAGCGGTCGGATCGGTGAGCGGGCCGATGATCTTGAGGTTCTCGAATACCGATCCCGGCCAGCCATGGGTGATGATGACGGGCAGGGCATTCGGATGTTTCGAGTGCACGTGAATGAAGTGGATGTCTAGGCCGTCGATCTCGGTGATGAATTGCGGCAGCGCGTTCAGCTTCGCTTCCGCCTTTCGCCAGTCGTAGCCGGTGCCCCAATAATCGACGAGCGGCTTGATCTTTTCGAGCTGTATGCCTTGCGACTGGTCGTCGACCGTCTCGCGTTCGGGCCAGCGTGTTGCCAGCACGCGTCGGCGAAGATCGAGGAGGTCCGCCTCGGGAGTGTCGACGCGAAACGGGCGGATCGCATCTCCCGTGGCAGCCGATGCCAGATAGGATGGAAACAGGCTGGTCGCGCCCGCGGCGGCGATCCCGATCGCCGCGGTGGTCAGGAACCTGCGCCGGTCGCGGTTCGGGGATTCCGGGCCGGCACTTGTGGGCATTTTGAAGAGCATGGTCATGGCATTGTTTCCTTTGAAGCAGACGCCTTGGGCAAGACTTCGATGAGTTCGGCCGTCGTCAGAATAGCATGGGGCCTAGGTCGGGCCGTTCAACTCATTAGGTGCGAGAAGGCGGCCGTCGCGTCGCTCACCAGGGTCGTGAAATAACCGAGTTCCATGGCGAAGCGGGCGGCGGATTCGATACAGGTATTCCCGCCGGATCATCTCGATGCGAGGCTGGCCGTATTGCGCAGGTGATCGGGATGCGTGCCGCCGCCCATACTTCTCGCCACCATCGCGACGATGGTTTCGAAGAGTTCGTTCTTTGCCTCGACGGCGGTGATGTCGCCTGACGCGGCGGCATAGGAGAGGGCTTCGGCGGCGCCGAGCATGGCCCAGAGGCCGGCTCCGGCGATCGTGCCGGCATCGGTAAAGGGCGAAAGCGCGATGCGGCATTTCTCGATGAAGGCCGCTTCGTATTCGCGCTTGATCCTTTCGAGTTCCGGCGAACCGGCAAGTGCTGCGATCACACCGGCGATTTCGCGGCCCTGAAGAAGCACGCAGTCGACATAGGAGGTGGCGATGACTGTGGCCCGGTCGGCGAGCGACGGCTGGCTTGCCGCAAGGGCTGCGTCCATCACAACCGTCTGGCGGGCGTCGAATTCGCGGTAGAGCGCTGCGAGCAGGCCGGGGCGGGTTTCGAAATGATCATAGACTACGGGTTTCGTTACGCCCGCCAGCTCGGAAAGCCGGCCGAGGGTCAGCGCTTCCGTTCCCTCATCACGGGCGATCTGCCAAGCGACGTCGAGCAACTGGCGATGCCGATCCTGCCGCGATAGGCGGCGGCGCGGTTGCGGATCGGTCGGCTGACCTGTTGTTTCGGCGCTTGACATCACTATATACCAAAAGTAACTTACTGAAAGTAGCTTACCAAAGGTATACAGCCCGCGACTTCCGTCCGCAATCATTCAACAGGAGTTTTCTGTATGCACGCGCTCATCGTCGTCGCGCATCCCGATCCCCAATCGCTCACCCACGGCGTCGCCGCCCATCTTGCCGAAGGTGTCACACTTTCCGATGCCGGCCATTCCGTCGAGTTTGCCGATCTCGCGGCCGAGGGCTTCGATCCCCGGTTCACCGCGGCCGATATCGCTGTGCATCTGCGGAAAGGGGTGCTGCCCGCCGACGTTGCCGCCGAGCAGGCAAGGATCGACCGCGCCGATGCGCTGGTGCTCGTCTATCCCGTCTACTGGTGGTCGATGCCGGGGCTTATCAAGGGATGGATCGACCGGGTGTTCAGCAATGGCTGGGCTTACGACGATCGCCCGGATGCCGGGCTGGTGAAGCTGCTTGGCCGCCTGCCGGTGCATCTGGTCGGCCTCGGCGGCGCCGATGCCGGGACCTATATGCGGCACGGCTATTTCGGCGCCATGAAGACGCAGATCGATCACGGGATCTTCGACTATTGCGGCGCCCGCGTCGTGACATCGGAGCTGTTGCTCGAAGCCGGACCGGACCATGCGGCCGCCCATCTGGAGACTGCGCGCGCCGTTGGCCGCAGGCTCTTCGTCACATCCGGGCGATACGAGGCGACTGACGCGGCGTAAAGGTGTCCGAGTGCTGGTAAGGTTTATCGGCTGGTTAAGGCAGAGTCTTGCGCCGCCGGCCTTTTCACGAGACAAGCCTTGGATGAGCATTCCGACGACACATCCCTTCGCCTTCGATCCAACCTACGGCATGAAGCTTGACGAGCTTCTTGCAATCGAACCGCCGGATGAGCCCGACGGTTTCGACGATTTCTGGGAGGCGCGTTATCTCGAGGCGCTGACGGTCGATCCGAAGCCGGTGCTTTCCCACAGTCGGATCACCCATCCCGACTGGCATGTTCTCGACCTCGTCTATCTCTCGACCGGCGAGTTCCGGATCGGCGGCTGGCTGCTCCTGCCGCGGGAAGGGCAGGTGCGGCGCGGCCTCGTCGTCGGACACGGTTACGGCGGGCGGGATCGCCCTGATTTCGATCTGCCGGTCAGGGAAACGGCGCTCATCTTTCCCTGCTGCCGCGGGCTGTCGCTCAGCGCCCATCCGCCGATCTCCGAGAACCCGTCCTGGCACGTGCTGCACGACATCGACAGACCGGAGGCCTATATCATCGGCGGCTGCGTCGAGGATATCTGGCTCGCCGTTTCGACGCTTACGGCACTCTATCCCTGGCTTTCAGGGTATATCGGCTATAGCGGCATCAGCTTTGGCGGCGGTGTCGGAGCGATGGCGATCGCCTACGACGAGCGCATCGATCGCGGCCATCTGGCGCTGCCGAGTTTCGGGCATCAGCCGCTGCGGCTGATGCTGCCGAGCGTCGGCAGTGCGGAATCGGTGCAGGAATATCAGGGGGAACATGGAAACGTGCTGGAAACGCTGCGCTTCTACGATGCGGCGACCGCCGCCAGCCGGATCAAGGTGCCGATGCTGACGGCCGTCGCCCTTTTCGATCCTTCCGTCGCGCCGCCCTGCCAATTCGCCGTCGCAAATGCGATACCAAAATTTAATGAAATCTTCATCCTGGATGCGGGGCATTTCGACTATCCTGGCAGCGCTGAACAAGAGGCGGTTCTCCGCGACAAGATCGGTCAGTTTTTCAGGGTGCCATGAACCGCGAATATCTGCGCTGGTACAGTCAGCGGCTGCATCGAGACATGGAGATGCTGGTGTTCGGCCATGCCGGCGCCAAGGTTCTGGTTTTTCCGACGCGGGAAGGGCGCTTCTTCGAATATGAGCAGCTCGGCCTAGTCGGAAGCCTTGCCGACAAGCTCGAGGCGGGCCACCTCCAGCTCTATTGCATCGAGGGAATGGCGGCCGAGACCTTCTATGCCTTCCACCATCACCCCGCCGAGCGCATCCGCCGGCATGGCGCCTTCGAGGATTATATCCTGCACGAAGTGTTGCCGTTGATGGCGGCGAAGAATTCGCACGACTGCACCATCGTGCACGGCTGCAGCCTCGGGGCCTTCCAGGCGGCGAGCCTGTTCTTTCGTCATCCGCATCTCTTCCGCAAGCTCGTCGCCTTTTCCGGCCGCTACGACCTGACGATGAACGTGGAATCCTTCGCCGACCTGTTCGACGGCTATTACGATGACAGCGTCTATTTCCACACGCCGGCGCATTTTCTTCCAGGGCTCGGCAGCGACTGGCGGCTCGACAGGCTGCGTGAGCGCGACATCGTTCTCACCATTGGCGACGCCGACCCTTTTCTCGACAACAACCGCTATCTCAGCCACCTGCTCGGCGAAAAGAATATCGGCCATCAGCTGCATGTCTGGGATGGACGCGCCCACCGCGCCGGCGCCTGGCGGAAGATGGCAGCGCTTTATATTTGACGGGGCGCCGTTATGGCCAATGCAATGCCGCCGTCGCAACCGGAGCGTCCCAGAGCGCGATCTCCTCGTCGGTCAGCAAGGCAAGGGTGACCGACAGTCCCTGCATGTCGAGCGAGGTGACGTAGGTTCCCACAAGCGAGCGCTCGATCGGGATACCTCTCTCCTCGATAAAGCGGCGGGCGCCGTTATAGGCGAGGTAGAGTTCGGCCGGCGGCGTGCCGCCGAGGCCGTTGACGAAGAGCAGTGCGCGGGTACCCGGCGCCACTGCGATATCGCCGGCGATGGTTTCGCAGAGATGGCCGATGACGGCGTCGGAGGCGGCGAAGGGCTGCCTGGCATGGCCGGGTTCGCCATGGATGCCGACGCCCATTTCCATTTCGTCGGGTCCGAGCGCAAACGTCGTGCGCTCGGTCTGCGGCACCGTCACGCCGTTCAGCGCGACACCCATCGAGCGGATGCGTGTGTTCAATCCCTGGCCAAGCTGCTTCAATTCGGCGAGCGACATGCCGCGTTCGGCCGCAGCACCCAGGAGTTTTTCGACGATCAGCGTTCCGGCAACACCGCGCCGGCCATTGCCTTCGCCGGACATTGATGTCTCGATATCGTCGCTGACGACGACCATGTCGAGGTTGTGGCGGTCGCCGGCCATCTCGATCGCCATTTCGAAATTCATCAGATCGCCGTCATAGTTCTTGACCACGAGCAGGCAGCCGGCGCCGGTATCGGCCTCTTCGATCGCGGCGATGATCTGGCTCGGTGTCGGAGAGGTGAAGATATGGCCGACGCAGGCGGCATCCAGCATGCCGTGGCCGACGAAGCCGATATGCATCGGCTCATGGCCGGCGCCGCCGCCTGATATAAGCGCCACCTTGCCAGCGGTGAGATGGCGGCGGTGGATGCATCTGCGCTCAGGCCCGAACACCACCAAGGCCTCATGGGCGCGCACGAAGCCTTCGACGCTTTCGGCGACCATGGTTTCCGCAGTGTTCATGAACTTCTTCATCAAGCCCCTCCCAAGGCCAAAAGTATTACGTTACGTCAACCAGCGCACGCGTCATTCCGCACCCGATATCGCGACGATCTTCTGCACCAGATCGGAGATCGCCTCTTCCAATAGGCGGTTTTTCCTGTCGTCGCCGAAGTCGGGCACCATCAGCGAAAGGTGCCGCAATTTCTCGGAATGGCCGAGGTCCGGCAGCTTGCCGGGATGGGCGGCCTGATAGGCTTCGAGAAAGCGCTCCTGTTCGGCGGCGTTAAAATGGCAGACGCGGACGATCGTCGCGAGATGGCGCGCCGGCAGCGGCGTTGCATAGGTCGGGCTGGTGATCTGGGTGACGAAGCTGCGATGTTTTCCAAGCGCCGTCGCCAGGCGCTGGCGCGTGCCCGATGGCCTGTTGTCGATGATCTGCGCCAGAATGGACTTGTAGGCGATAATGGCGTCTTCGGTGTCTTCGCGCGCCATTCTACTCTCCGGCTGCCTTTGTGCCATCGGCGTTGAGGCCGATGATCGCCGATCTTATCGCGGGACGCCGGGCCGGCGCCACGGAAAAATGCCGGAGGCCGGCGGCGAGCAGCCCGGGCAGATAGTGCGGATTGCCGGCCATGTCGCCGCAGATGCTGACTGGCTTGCCGGCGGTCAGCTTCACCGCCTGGGCAATCAGCCGGAGCACGGCGGGTGCGGCCTTGCCGGCATCGGCATCGATGTCGTCGCGGGCGCAGGCGGCGAGATATTGCGTGAGATCGTTGGTTCCGAACGAAAAGAATGCTGCTGACCCGAAAGTATCGAGCATCAACGCTGCGGCCGGCACCTCCACCATCATGCCGATCGGCGGCATCCGGTGGAGCAGGGATCGGCGGCCGAGCTTTTCGGCTTCCTCGCGGAACAATTCGCGCATCCTGTCGATCTCGTCGGGAAAGGTCACCATCGGCAGCATCACCGAAAGCCTGCCAAAGACGGCGGCGCGCAGCAGGGCGCGGGCCTGGACGCGGGCGATTTCCGGCCGGGCAAGCAGCAGTCGGATGCCGCGCAGGCCAGAGGCCGAGAGACCCGGCAGGTCTTCGGGGCCGGCAAGCGGCTTGTCGCCCCCGATATCGAGCATGCGGATCGTCACTGGCCTGTCACCCGCCTGCTCCAGCACGCGGCGATAGATCGCCAGCTGCCGTTCCTCATTGGCGGCATCGGCGACCGAGGTGATTGAAAATTCCGAGCGCATCAGGCCGACGCCAGCCGTTGCCGGATCGAGCGCGTCGATCTCGGCGGGGTCGTTGATGTTGATGGAGAGCAGGATCGGCACGCCGTCCGCCGTGCGCAGTTCGCTGCTTTCGTTCTGCGTGTCGGCGGTAGGCGCCTGTGCAGGCGCGAGCGGCGGGATCAGCATGCCGCCTGCCTTGAGTACGACCGCACCGGCGTCGCCATCCACGCCGACAGGATCTCCGTCTGCGGCCGAAAAGCGACCGGTGCCGATCACCATCGGTACCGATTTGGCCCGGGCGAGCAGGGCGACATGGCCGGCGGTGCTGCCGGCGAACAGCGCGATGCCGCCGCCTTTCGACCAGTCATGGGCGAGAAAGCGGCTCGGCTCCATATCCTTGCCGACGAAGATCGAACCGGGCGGAAAATCGGCGATCGGGGTGCCGGCGAGCGCCCCAAGCACACGGTTCTTGATGTCGAGAATATCGACGGCGCGTGCCCGCATCTGCTCCTCGTCGGCCGCTTCGAGTTCGCCGATATAGGCGTCGAGGGTGGCGACCCAGGCAAAGACGACGTTCTCGTCGGCTTCCATGCGCGCGCCGGTCGCTTCCGCGATGGTCGGATCGCGCAGCACCTCGATCTGGAAATCGATGATATCCCGGCTTTCGGCATCGGCTCCATCGGCAAGGCGCTCCAGCTCGCCGATCGAGATGTCGATCGCCTTCTCGAGCGCGCCGTATCCGCCGGCCGTGCTGGGCGCGGGAGCGTCCGGCCGCTCGGCCAGAAATGCCGGGCCGGATGCGATGCCCGGGGATGCGCTCTTTGCTGTCAGCCTAAGCGGTGCGGCMATGTTTCTTTTCCTCATCGAAGTTGCGCTCGATGAGTTCCTTCAGGGCGCGGATCGCCTCCTCGGCGAGAATGCCGTCGGCGCGAATCCTGAGGATCGATCCTTTTCGGATTTTCGCACCCATGATCTTGATGATGCTCTTGCCGTTCAGCCAGACGTCGCTGCCGTTGACGGCGATCTCGATCGAACAGGGGAAGGACTTGGCAAGCCGCGTGAAGGTAACGGAGGGGCGGGCATGCAGCCCGACGCCGTGCTTGACTTCTACCTCCGTCTGGCAATTCACGTGCAATGGATGGGGCTCCTGTTTTTCACTACGCAATTCTGTTGTCATCAGGGGGACAGTTCCTCGGCTGTGGCGACGACCTTGGCCAGCGACGCGCCCCCCGACGCCTCGGCGGCGGCGATGACGGCGCCTTCGACCAGCGGCGCGTTGCAGATGGAGACGAGGGCCGAGCGGGGAAGCCCCAGCATTTCGATCGCCATTTCGCTGTTGGTTTCGGCGCCGCCGAGATCGACGAAGACGGCGACGCCGGCATCGGACCAAGCGGCCTCGATTGCCCTCAGGATGCCGCCGGCGTCGGTGCCGAGTTCACCATGGACATTGCCGCCCGACCAGGCGAGCGGTACGCTGTCGCCCACCATTTGCCGCACCATATCGGCGATCCCCCGTGCCACCAGCGGTGAATGGGAGACGATCACGATACCCACATTTGCGGTCTTTCCATTCATTGCGGACGATGCCCCCCGAGATAGCGACAGATCGCCGTGGTCAGCAGCGCACAGCTCGACGCGCCGGGATCGACATGACCGATCGAGCGGTCGCCGAGATAGGCGGCGCGCCCGCGCATCGCCTTCATGTCAGCGGTGCGGTTGGCGGAACGCTCGGCCCTGCGGGCGATTGCGCCGAGCGGCGAGCGGCTGGCGAGTGCCGCATGCACGGGATAGAGCACGTCGAGCAGGGTTTTGTCGCCGGCATGCGCTCGACCGCGCCTTGCGACGGCATCGATCGCCTGTTTCAGCACCTGCGAAAAATCGGCCTTCTCGTCGTTTTTGCGAAGCTCGCGGCCGATCTCCATCAGCAGCGTGCCGTAGAGCGGCCCGGCCGCACCGCCGACATTCATCACCAGGGTCAGGCCGATCTTTTCGATGGCGTCGGGGAAGGGCAGGCTGGACAGGCTTTCGCCTTCGGCGCTCACCGCCTCGCAGCCGCGCCGCATGTTGGTTCCGTGATCGCCATCGCCGATGGCGCGATCGAGCGCACAGAGGTGATCGCTGTTTTCCGCGATCGTCGCGCGGCACACCTCGATCAATCCTGCCACAAGCACCGGTTCCGCCTGCACTGCCATCCCTCCCTGTCGCCGCGCCTCCCGCGGGCTTTTGAATTTCACGCCGGTCAGGCGAGGCTTGCCGCCACGCCAAACGCGCCGGCAACCGCCACGGCGCCGGGATCGGCAACGCCCGCCAGATCCCTTTCACCGACATAGGAGGCGCGTCCGGCGCGCGCCTTCATCATCGTCTTCGTCGACTCGGCACCGGCTGCCGCTGCCTTTGCCGCTGCGACGACATCGCCGGATGCAAGCGCCTGCAGGGCAGGCGACAGTGCATCGACCATAGTCCGGTCGCCGACTGCGGCTCCGCCATAGAACGTCATCCTGTCGAGCCCGGCAAGAAGGGCGGCTGATATATCGGCCTTGTCAGTCATCGCCTTTGCTGCGGCGGTGAAGAAGATCGACAGCAGCACGCCGCTCGATCCGCCCATGCTGGTGCCGAGGATATCGCCGAGCGAGGCAAGCGTTGCGGCCGGCCGGTCGAGTGGCAGCGTGTCGAGGCGGGCCAGCACGCTGCGGGCGCCCGTCGCCACCGTCGAGCCGGTATCGCCATCGCCGACGCGGCCGTCCAGCCGGTTGAGTTCGCTTTCCTGCGAGATCAGATGCTCGCAGAGCGCCGTGATCAGACGCCGGTTGCGGAGATTATCCCCGGCCATTGGCGCGCCGTTCAGTCCGGCTGATGTTCTCGGTGCGGCGATGACCTCGATCTCGTGGCGTTCGACGGCCGGCATCCAGGCATGCGGCTCGACCGCTGCCGTTAGCGCGGCTTCACGCACGGCGTCCAGCCGGATCAGCGACAGCGAGAAGCCGTTCATGTTGAGTGCGGTCATCATCGGCGCCGGGCCGATAATCAGCCGGACGCGGCGGCCAAGCGGCGAGGACAGCACGGCATTGGCGATGACGGTCATTTCGAGCGGCGGCACGGCGCCGAGATTGTTGATGAGGAGGCAGTGGTTTCCCCCTTCGCGCAGCGCAGGCGACAGGCGCGCCACCATGGTGGCGACGATATCGGTGACCGGCTGCAGCGTGATGCGCTCGACGCCGGGCTCGCCATGGATGCCGAGGCCGAGTTCGCCTTCGTTCTCGCCGAGACGGTCCTCATGCGCCTGGCCGGGCACGCTGCAGGTGGAAAGCGACATGCCGAGCGAGACGATGTCGCCGGCAGTTGCGGCGGCATGGGCCGCGACCGTCTTCAGGTCCTCGCCCCTTTCGGCGTGATAGCCCGATATCTTGTGAACGAACAGCGTGCCGGCGACGCCGCGCGGCTGGTTGATGCCGGGGATGGCGATATCGTCGGCGACGATGACCATCTCGACGTCGAAGCCCTCGGCGCGCGCCTTTTCGGCGGCGAGGCCGAAATTCAGCCGGTCGCCGGTGTAGTTCTTGACGATCAGCAGGGCGCCCTTTTCGCCGGTCACGGCGCGGATCGCCGTCAGCACGGCATCGACGCTCGGCGAGGCGAAAATCTCGCCGGATACGGCAGCCGTCAGCATGCCCTTACCGACGAAGCCGGCATGGGAGGGCTCATGGCCGGCGCCGCCGCCTGAGATGATCGCCACCTTCGACTTGTCCCAGTCCGCGCGCAGGATCACCTTGACGTCGGGAAAGCTGTCGAGGCGGGCAAGACGACCCTTGCTGCTCGTCAGAAGTAGACCGTCCAAGGCTTCGGTGACGATGTTTTCCCTGCGGTTGAAGAAGTGTTTCATCGATTGAGACCCGTCTGTTTGTTTTTCATGCCATCATCAAGTCTGTTTGCCGGTCAGGACAGGCGCTGTCCAGCCGCATCGAAATACAGCGGATCACGTAGCGTCAGGCTGATCCGGTCGCCCGGCGCAATCGCCAGATATGGATCCGCAAGTGTGACGAGCTTGTGTTCCCGTGCGGCCTGCCTGGGATCGCGAACCCTGATGTGCAGATGGTTCTGGTCGCCGAGATGTTCGATCCAGTCGATCTCGGCGTTGGCATCTTTGCCGACGACGATATCAAGATGTTCGGTGCGGGCGCCGACGGTCTTCGTGCCGGCCGGCGGCTGGCCGCCCGGGAGCAGGTCCGCCGGCAGAAGGTTGATATGCGGCTGGCCGAGTCGGGCGGCGACATGCAGGTTGGCGGGATTGCCGTAGATTTCGCGCGGTGTTCCCACTTGCATCAGCCGTCCCTCGGCGACGATGCCGATGCGGTCGGCCATGGTCATGGCTTCCACCTGATCGTGAGTGACATAGAGCAGCGTCGAGCCGAGTTCCTTCTGGATACGCTTCAGTTCCAGGCGCAGTTCGGCCCGCAGCTTGGCGTCGAGCGAGGACAGCGGTTCGTCCATCAGATAGATCGCCGGCCGGCGCACCAGCGCCCGGCCGATCGCGACACGCTGCATCTCGCCGCCGGAAAGCCTGGTCGAGCGGTTCTCCAGCTTGTGGTCGATCCTGACCATGCGCGCGACCTCGCGGACGCGACGGTCGATCTCTTCGGTGCTCAGTTTGCGGACCGGCGCCTTCAGCGGGAAGGCGAGGTTCTCGTAGACCGTCATATGCGGATAGAGCGAATATTGCTGGAAGACGAAGGCGACGTCGCGTTCGGCCGGAGCTTCGGCGGCGACATTGCGGCCGCCGATTTCGATGCGGCCGCTATCGGGCTTTTCGAGGCCGGCGATCAGCCGCAGCGTCGTCGTCTTGCCGGCGCCTGTGGGACCGAGCAGCACGACGAACTCTCCGTCGCGGATCGAGAGATCGAGATCGACTAAGGCCTGGGTGTCGCCGAAGCGTTTGGCGAGGTTCCTGAGAACGACATCAGCCATGCCGGGTCTCCTGATAGAGCGAGGACGGTACGGCACGGCCCGACGTGCAGTCGAAGAGCGCGACTTTCGCCGGATTGAATTCCAGGCCGACCCTCTCGCCGATCTGGAAGCTGCGATGGGCGGGAACGCGGGCCTTGATCAGGCCGCCCGGGGTTTCCACAGCCACGACCTGGTTGGTGCCGAGATATTCGCTGCCATAGACGGCGCCACGCAGCGCCGAGGCGTCGTTGAAGCGGATATGCTCCGGCCGCACGCCGAGCGCCAGTTCGCTTTCGGCCATGTCCTGGTGGATCTCGGGAACAGCGACATCGACGCCGTCGAGCAGGATGGAGCGATCGCCGCTTTTCAGGCCGGAGGTGAAGCGCATGAAGTTCATCGGCGGCGAGCCGATGAAATCGGCGACATACATGGTCGCGGGCTTGGCATAAATCTCCTGCGGCGTGCCGAACTGCTCGATGACGCCATGGTTCATGACGGCGATCTTGTCGGCCATCGCCATCGCCTCGTGCTGGTCATGGGTGACGTAGACGGTGGTGGCGTGGATGCGGTTGTGCAACTCGCGCAATTCGTGAACCATGATCTCGCGGAACTCGGCGTCGAGCGTGCCGAGCGGCTCGTCCATCAGGAAGCACTTCGGGCGCCGGACGATGGCGCGACCGAGCGCCACGCGCTGCCGGTCGCCGCCGGCAAGGCCGGAGACCGAGCGGTTGAGAATATGGTCGATCTGCAGCAGGCGCGCGGTCTCTTCGACGCGCTGACGGATTTCGGCCTTGGGCATGYCCTGCGACAGCAGCGGGAAGCCGATGTTCTTGCGCACGTTCATATGCGGGTAGAGCGCGAAGAGTTGGAAGACGAAGGCGATATCGCGGGCGCTGGCGCGGTTGAAGGTGACGTCCTCGCCGTCGAGATAGATCTTGCCGCTGCTCGGCAGCTCGAGGCCGGCGATCATGCGAAGCGTCGTCGTCTTGCCGCAGCCGGAAGGCCCGAGAAGCGCCAGGAACTCGCCATCATGGACGGTGAAGCTCGAATCCTCGACGGCGACGAAGCTGCCGAATTCCTTGCGGAGATTTTCGATCCGGATATCCGCCATGGTTTACTCCGGGAATTTCGAGACGATGATGAACATGACGGTGCCTGCAAGCAGGGTCACCAGCGAATAGGTGTAGAGCACCAGCAGGAAGGGCTGGAACAGCATCAGGAAGCCGAGGCCGATCAGCACGGTGGCGATGGTCTCCATCGGGCCGCGGCGCAGGAAGAACGGCCGCTTCGGACGGGCAGGGGTGGGTGTTTCGATCAGATGGGTCATTTGCGGACGGCTCMGAAGGTGATGCCGCGCAGCAGCTGCTTGCGCAGGAGAATGGTGAAGACGAGGATCGGGATCAGGAAGATCGTCGTGCCGGCGGCAACCGCCGGCCAGTCCTGCCCGCCTTCGCCGATGATCGTCGGGATGAAGGGCGGCGCGGTCTGGGCCTCGCCCGACGTCAGAAGCGCGGCGAAGGCATATTCGTTCCAGGCGAAGATCAGGCAGAAGATCGCGGTGGCGGCAATGCCGGTCGTTGCCTGCGGCAGCACGACCTTGCGGAAGGCCTGCAGCCTCGTATAGCCGTCGATCATTGCCGCTTCCTCGTATTCGCGCGGGATCTCGTCGATGAAGCCCTTGAGCAGCCAGACGGCGAGCGAGACGTTGACGGCGGTGTAGAGCAGGATCATGCCGAGCGCCGTGTCGGACAGGCCGAGCTCGCGGTACATCAGATAGATGGGGATGGCGACGGCAATCGGCGGCATCATGCGCGTCGACAGAATGAAGAACAGCAGGTCGTCGGCGAGCGGCACCTTGAAGCGCGAGAAGCCGTAGGCGGCGAGCGTGCCAAGAAAGACCGCAAGGAAGGTGGAGCCGAAGGCGATCACCAGTGAATTGACGAAGCGCGGCAGGAAGTTCGATGGGCCGGCGATCACCATGTTGCGCTTGCGCGTCACCTCATCGCAGGTGCCGACCGGTGCCGGCAGCGAGGCGATATAATCAGGTGTCTGGCGCGTGCGCGTCGTGAACAGGTTGCAATAGCCTTCGAGCGACGGCGAAAAGACGATCTTCGGGGGGTAGCTGATCGAATCCGGCGGCGACTTGATGCTGGTCAGGAAGATCCAGACGAGCGGGATGAGGGTAATCAGCGCATAGAGGACGACGATGGTGCCGGCGATGCGCTTGCTGGACAGGCTCGGTTCGACGACCGAATGGGCTGAGTTGGCGGCGCTCATCGTTGCTTCACCTTGTTCAATGCCTTGACGTAGATGTTGGCGAGGCCGAACACCGCGACGAAGAGGATGATGGCGAAGGCCGAGGCCCGGCCGGTCGCCCAGCTTTCGAAGGCGGCGCGCTTCAGGGTGATCGAGGCGACCTCGGTGACCGAGCCCGGTCCGCCGCCGGTGAGCAGCGTCACCATGTCGAACATCTTGAAATTCTCGATGCCGCGGAAAAGCACGGCGAGCATGATGAAGGGCAGGGCCATCGGCACGGTGATCGACCAGAACTGCCGCCAGGGCGAGGCACGGTCGACCTCGGCCGCCTCATAAATATAGTCGGGAATCGAGCGCAGGCCGGCGAGGCAGATCAGCATCACATAGGGCGTCCACATCCAGGTA
Organism: Rhizobium sp. 01N447_2; assembly: GCF_056399245.1. NCBI lineage: Bacteria > Pseudomonadati > Pseudomonadota > Alphaproteobacteria > Hyphomicrobiales > Rhizobiaceae > Rhizobium > Rhizobium sp. 01N447_2. Next base: position 59,239 of record NZ_JBFTQY010000018.1, on the reverse strand, counting down.
TCGACGATGATGATCGCCCAGGGCGCCAGCGTAACGTTGCCGAGCATCTGGATATCCGATGTCGGAATGCCCGATACCAGCGACACGGCATAGGCGAAGAGGCCGATCTGCGGCTCGTAGAGGAAGCGCCAGAAATTGCCGACGACGGCAGGCGACAGCATCATCGGGATCAGGATGATCGTCGTCCAGAAGGCATGGCCGCGAAACTTACGGTCGATCAGATAGGCGAGCGTGAAGCCGATCAGCGTCTGCAGCACGATCGTCCAGAAGACGAAATGCGCGGTGGTCTGCATCGCCTGCCAGATATCGGGATCGTTGAGAACGCGCTGATAATTTCCGAAGCCGACGCCCAGGACCGGCGCATTCGGCCGGTTGGCGCGGTAATTGGTGAAGGAGAGATAGACCGCCCAAAGCAGCGGGAAGATGTTGATCGCCAAAAGCAGGGTGATGGCCGGTGCAATGAACAGCCAGGCGATCGCCCTATCGGAGAGGCCGCGGACGCGCCGGGCGACCGAGGAGGGCGTTGCCCTTGCAGTCGCATCGGCTGCCTTCTCGACGATGGAGGAATGGGAAATGGTCAAGTCTTCACCTGGTATTTTTGGGGTACGGGGTCTTTTGGGGTATGAGAGATCTGGCGGCCCGGCTCGTCTGCCGATCCGGGCCGCCATCCTGTCGAGGATGGCGCGCATCAGGGATGCCACGCGTCAGATCTTGCCGTCGTCCTTGAAGACGTCGCTCCAGTCTTTCACCAGACCGTCGAGCGCTTCCTTGGCGGTGCCATTGCCGGCGACCACGTAGTTATGGACGCGCTTCTGCATGGCCTGCAGCAGCGAGGCGTAGCTCGGCTCGGCCCAGAAATCCTTGACGATCGCCATCGAGTCCAGGAAGGCCTGGGCATAGGGCTGGCTCTTGGCGAAGCCCGGCGCATTGACGACGGAGTTCAGGCAGGAGAAGCCGCCGAGTTCCCACCATTTGGCCTGCACATCGGGCTGTGCGAACCACTTGATGTATTGCAGGGCGGCGTCGCGCTTGTCGGAATAGGAAACCACCGAGATGCCCTGGCCGCCGAGTTGGGCGAAATGCGCCTTTTCAGCTGGATTGGGGAAGAAGCCGATCCTGTCGCCGCCGACCTTCTCGTCCTTGTAAAGGCCGGGCCAGGTGAAGGCGAAGTTCATCTGCATGGCGACCTGGCCGGATTTGAAGGCGTCGGCGGATTCGACCATGTAGACGTTGGAGCTGCCGGGCGGGGTGCAGCAATCATAGAGCGACTTGTAGAATTCGAGGCCCTTGACCGCGTCGTCCGAGTTGACGAAGCCTTCCATGTCATAGGGCTTCTTCGGGTTCTCGTACTGGAAGCCCCAGTCGTAGAGGACGTTGGTCACGCCCATGGTGATGCCTTCGGAGCCGCGCTCGGTATAGATCGAGGCGCCGTAGACGGTCTTGCCGTCGATCTGACGCTTCTGGAAGAACTCGGCGATCTGCTTCAGTTCGTCGTAGGTCTTCGGCGCTGCGAGATCGTGGCCGTATTTCTCCTTGAATTCCTTCTGCAGTTCCGGCTTTTCGAACCAGTCCTTGCGGTAGGTCCAGCCGACGACGTCGCCCATGGCGGGCAGCGCCCAGTAGTTCGGGGTGTTCTTCGGCCATTCCGAGTAGCCGACGACCGTCGCCGGCACGAAGTCATCCATCTTGATGCCTTCCTTGTCGAAGAAGTCGTTGAGCTTGACGTAGTGGCCATTCTCGGCCGAGCCGCCGATCCACTGGCTGTCGCCGATGATGAGATCGCAGAGCTTGCCGTGGGAATTCAGCTCGTTGAGGAAGCGATCGGCATAACTCGTCCAGGGAACGAATTCGAACTTCATCTGCGTGCCGGTCTTGGCGGTGAAATCCTTCGACAGCTCGACGAGCGCATTGGCGGGGTCCCATGCGGCCCAGCACAGCGTCAGTTCATCGGCTTTGGCGAGATTGGGCAATGCCGACGACATGACGAATGCCGTGGCCAGCCCGAAAAGGGCTTTCGATGTTTTCTGCATAAGTTCCTCCCAGAACCAAGGGCCGGCTCCCCGCCGGCGTCGCATGTTCACCCACTTCAGAGAATGCTCACATGAACTCCTCAATCATCATGTTTAGCAATATGTTTAGTGATATCTATTTTTATAAACATTGCAAGCGCCAATCGTTGCTGCAATGCGACAGGTGTCGCACCACATCGGCGGATAGTTTTGGGGCCGATCTTTTCGGCAGATCTCGAAAAATTCTTTGGCGAGCGTACCGATGCAGCGACATCTGGCCTCGCTGCGACATCGATCGCACGGTATGGACTGCGCGCCGCTCCTGTTTTTCCCCGGAGCGGATCAAGCTTGGCCTCGCTTCGGCGGGGCCTTTTTCTTGAATCCTTTCTTGGGATCGATAGTGGCCAGCTATCCGGCTGCATCGGGAATATTCCTGCGTAGTGCGAGATTTAGCCTTTCCGGCCGGATGCAACGGGCGTATTCAGCCAGTGCGCGGCTTTCCATGTCCGCGCTCCTCCGCGCGGCAGATCTTCGATCGGCTTCCTTCCCGTTTCCCTGCCGCGTCATCCGGAATTTTCATTGGCAGATCGATGACCACGGCAGAGACGAGCGAGAATGGGCAAGAGGCGGCGAGCGGCCGCCAGGCAAAGATCGTGGCGCTGGTCGTTGCCGTTTCCTTCTTCATGCAGATCCTCGACGGCACGATCGTCACCACCTCGCTGCCGCAGATGGCGGCGAGCTTTAACGTGCAGCCGGTGTCGATGAGCATCGGCATCACCGTCTACATGCTGACGATGGCCGCCTTCATTCCGCTGTCCGGCTGGCTCGGCGATCGGTTCGGCGCGCGCCGCATCTTCCTGATGTCGATCGCCGTCTTCACCGGCGCCTCGCTGTTCTGCGGGCTGTCCGGCAGTCTTGCGGAATTCGTGCTGTGGCGCGCCGTCCAGGGCGCAGGCAGCGCGCTGATGACGCCGGTCGGGCGCATCATCGTGCTGAAGAACGCCCGCAAGTCGGAACTCGTCCAGGCGATCGCGCTGATTACCTGGCCGGCGCTGACGGCGCCGGTGCTCGGCCCGGTGCTCGGTGGCTTTATCACCACCTATGCCAGCTGGCACTGGAACTTCCTGATCAACATCCCGATCGGCATTCTCGGCATGGCGCTGGTGCTGCGCTTCGTGCCGGAGCAGCGCGAGACCAATCCCGGTCGTCTGGATTTCCTGGGCTTCATCCTGAGTGCCGCCGGGCTGACCTTCCTGCTCGCCGCGCTGGAACTCTCGGTCAAATGGGACGGCGGGCTTTTGCCCATCATATCAATGCTGGCGGCGGGCATCGTGCTGTCGGTCATGGCGACGCGGCATTTCCTCGCCGTCGACAATCCGCTGCTCGATCTTTCGGCTTTCCGCATCCAGACCTTCTCGATGTCGACACTGTCGGCGGGCACGGCCTGCCGGATGGCGATCAATGCGACGCCGTTCCTACTGCCTCTGCTGTTCCAGCTCGGCTTCGGCCTGAGCTCGATTGCCGCCGGCACCTATCTGCTCGTCTATTTCCTCGGCAATTTCAGCATGAAGGCGGTGACGACGCCGCTGCTGCGCTTCTTCGGCTTTCGCACCGTGCTTGGGGTTAACGGGCTGATCGCGGCGCTTTCGATCGTCGCCTGCGGTTTCCTCTCGCCGGAGACGCCGCCGTTTTTCATCCACGCGCTGCTTTTTCTCGCCGGCCTTTCGCGGTCGATGGAATTCACCGCGTTGAACACGCTCGCCTTCGCCGATATCGGCCCGGCGCAGCGAAGCTCGGCCTCGACGCTGTCGAGCATGCTGCAGCAGGTATCGATGCTGCTCGGCGTGGCAGTGGCGGCGGCCGTGCTCAACATCGCCTCGGCTCTCAGGGGCGCCGACAATCCCGTCCTTGCCGATTTCCGCTGGGCTTTCATCGTGGTCGGCGTGATCGGCGTCGTCTCGTCGCTGCGCTTCCTGCAATTGCCGGCGGAGGCGGGAGCCGAAGTATCAGGCCATCGGAAATTCCAGAAAAGTTAGCTTGCTGCGGAACCAATCGGGCCGCTCGGCGTTTATGCATCTCATTTCAGGTTCTTCGTTTCCCTATCTCCTTCAACGGCTTCCATGGGATCCTCCCCAGGCCAGGGTCATGTTCTGAAAATGCCGGATTCCCGACATCCTTCTTCCGCGCCGCCTGCAACAAGAGCGAGGGATGACCGCTGTTTACCCCAGGCGGCCAATACAATACGACATTGCCATGCGGACGACTCGGACGCTTGCGGGCGGTCGTCGCTGCGAGAGAACGCCGGGAGACCGAATGAATAATTCTAGCGGCGATGCGGATGCCCTGATCCACATCCTCTATATCGACGACGACGAGGGGCTTGCCCTGCTGATGCAGAAGAACCTGCTCCGGCGCGGCTTTTCGGTCGAGTGGGCCGAGAGCGGCGCTGCCGGCCTTGCGAGACTCGGCGAAGGCGGGATCGACGCCGTCGTGCTCGATCATGTCCTGGCCGGCGAAACCGGCCTCGATATCCTGCCCTGCATCACGGCGATGACGGATCATCCGCCGGTCATCTATGCGACAGGTTCGGACGATACCAGCATCGCGGTCGCGGCATTGAAGGCCGGCGCCGACGATTACATGCTCAAGGGGATCTCAGCCGATTATTTCGACCTGCTCGCCGCCGCCCTCGAACAGGCGTTGGAGCGGGCGCGTTTCCGCCGCGAGACGGCGCAGGCGCAGGAGGTGATCCGCCAGCAGCGCGACCTTGCCGAAATGCTGCTTGCCGAAGTCAATCACCGTATCGCCAACAGCCTCGGCCTCGTCGGCGCGCTGATCCGCATGCAGTCCTCGATGACCACGGACCAGGTGGCGATCGACGCGCTGCACGAAACGCAGATGCGTATCAACGCCATCGCCAGTGTGCACCGCCGGCTCTACACCAACCGTCAGGTCGGCTCTGTGCAGGTCGACGAATATCTGGACAGCCTGCTCACCGAACTCGAAACCTCGATGCGTGACGACAAGCGGCCGCACCGAATCGTGCTCACCGCGCAGCCGGTCAATCTGGCGACAGACAAGGTGATCACGCTCGGGCTGATCGTCAGCGAGCTCGTCACCAATGCCTTCAAATATGCTTATCCGGACAGCGTGCCGGGCGAGATCCGCGTCATCGTCGACCAGACGGACGACGCATTGCGTGTCGTCGTCGAGGATGACGGCGCCGGTTTCGACCCGTCGAGTCCGGCCAGGGGAACCGGCCTCGGCACACGCATTCTGACGGCAATGGCCGCCAGCCTGAAATCGGATTTCGCCTATGACCCCGGCCACGACGGAACCAAGGCGACGCTGGTGTTTTCGTTGCATGAGGTGAAGTAGGAAGTGCAGCGTAGGGTGTGCCGTGTGGCCCCTCATCCGCCCTACGGGCGCCGATCGGGGTCGAGCCACTGGTCTCGACCCGTCCTTCGGACCCCCGAGGGGAGAAGGGGGAATCGAGACGTTGCCGCGAATCTCTTCTCCCCAGCGGGGAGAAGGTGGCGGCAGCCGGATCAGGGGGCTACCGGCACGGTGTTATCCCTTTTCCTACAATAATTTACCGAAGCTGCATCATCAAGCCTAACGCTAGGGAAGAGGAAATATGACGACCATCCGCACGCCACGCGAAGTCTATGATTTCTGGTTCGTGAGATGCGGCCGGGAGCTGTGGTTCCGCGCGACGCCTGACCTCGATGCGGAGATCAGCACGGTCTTTCGCGATACCCATCTGGCCCTTGCCGCGCATGTTGGCGCCGAATGGCGGGCGGATGCGGAGAGCCGGCTGGCGGCCGTCATCGTGCTCGACCAGTTTCCCCGCAACATCTATCGCGGCACGCCGCTCGCCGTTGCGACCGATGGGCTGGCGCTTCGGGAAGCCAAGCTCGCGCTGGCATCGGGCGCCGATCAGGCGGTCGAAGCCGCATGCCGTACCTTCTTCTACATGCCGTTCGAACATGCCGAGGACCTTGGCGAGCAGGAGCGATCGGTAGAACTGTTCACCGCGCTCGGCGATGCGGAATATCGCGATTATGCAATCCGCCACCGCGACGTGATCGCCGCCTACGGCCGCTTTCCGCACCGCAATGCCATGCTTGGACGCGAGTCGACGGCGGTGGAGCGCGACTATCTCTCCAGGCCTGATGCCGGTTTCTGAGGGTTTCCAGGGAGCTTCCGCCTTTCTGTCGCCTTTGTTTACGATGACAAGCTGGCATTCTATTCCGATGACAACCTTTCCCGGAGGCGCTTTTGCGGCTGAGACCGATCCTGCTTCGCACCATTCTTCTGCTGACGCTGGCGGTTGCCGGCGCGCATTTCAAGGGTGCTGCGGCCTTGGCGCAGGAGCCGCAGGCACCGGCGTCCGCGCAGGCGCCGCTTGCCGATACGCCGCTCGACCAGGCGACGAAGGAGATCGACAAGGCGAAGGTCCAGTTGACGGCGCTTCAGGACGGCGTCAAGCAGAATGCCGACAATGACGATGCCCTGGTCGGGCTTGCGACCAAGGCCGATGAGCTCAGCCGCGCCGTCATCACCATATCGGTCAATCTCAGGCCGCGTTTCGACCAGATCAAGAACCGGCTTGCCGAGATCGGCGATCCACCGAAGGACGGGCAGCCGCCGGAGGCCGAGATCGTCACCCAGGAGCGTAACGCGCTCGCCGCCGAGCGCGCGCAGATCAACGCGCTGACGGGCGACGCCGAAAACCTGTCGATCACGGTGACGAAGCTCGTCAACGAGATCACCGAGATGCGGCGGCGGCTGTTTGCCGATACGCTGCTCAGGCGTACCGAGATTTCGGTCTCGGTGCTCGACGATGCCGGCAGCGCCTTTGTGCACGAGGCCAGCGAATTCTCGCAGGCCCTGTCGAGCTGGGCCACCTTCGTCTGGAAATTCAAGCGTTTCCCGATGTTTGCCGCGATCTTCCTGTCGCTTGCCGCGGCGCTGATTCTGCTCTCCGGCAGCTACCGGCTGTTCGGCTCCTACCTGCAGCGCGACGAGGCTGTCGAGAACCCGTCCTATATCGGCCGGCTGTCGATCGCCTTCTGGTCGACACTGATCCGCACCCTGGCGCTCTCGGTGCTGCTCGTCACCTCGTTCTTTTTCCTTAACGGGTTCAATGTGCTGAGGCCCGACATCGCACCTGTCATCGGCGCGCTGTTCGGGGCGATCGGGCTCGTCTATTTCGTCGGCCGCTTCGTCAATGCCATCTTCGCACCGCACGAACCGCGCTGGCGCCTCGTTCGGCTTTCCAATCTCGGCGCGCGCTCGATCGGCTACTGCTTGCTGGCGATGGCGATCGTCAACGCGCTTGATTATCTGTTCGGCACGATCGGCGAGGCGATGGGCTCGCCGCTGGTGCTGACCGTGGTCAGAAGCCTGATCGCCGCGCTGATCATCGGTCTGATCCTGATCGCGGTCTCCTTCGGCAAGCCGATGCTGGCAAAGAACGGCGATCCCGATGCGCCGGGAAGGCATTGGCCGCGCGGCATGGCGATCATCCTGCGGGTCGTCGGCGCCGGCCTCATCCTCACCGCGCTGACCGGCTATGTCGGGCTCGCGCGCTTCGTCGCCACGCAGCTCATCATCACCGGCGCCGTCGTCGTCACCATGTATATCGGCCTACTCTCCGGCAAGGCGATATCAAGGCAGGAAAGCTTCGGCGACACCTTCTTCGCAAGCTTCCTGACGCGCCGTTTCAAGCTCGGGCCGGTGGCGATCGACCAGGCCGGCCTGCTTGTCGGTCTTGCCATCTATGCGGTGGCGCTTCTCGTCGGCATCCCGCTGATCCTGCTGATGTGGGGCTTCCATGTGCAGGACCTGCAGATTCTTGCCTATAGGCTATTCACCGAGGTCAGGCTCGGCGGTATCAGCATCTCGCTGCTCGGCATCTGCACCGGCATTCTCTTGTTTGCCGGCGTCTACCTGCTGACGCGCTGGCTGCAGCGCTGGCTCGACGGCAATGTAATGGCCAGAAGCCATGTCGATCTCGGCGTGCGCAATTCGGTCAAGACGGGCATCGGCTATCTCGGCGTCGGCATCGCGGCGATCATCGGCGTTTCGGCGGCCGGCATCGATCTGTCGAGCTTCGCGCTCGTCGCCTCCGCACTTTCGGTCGGTATCGGTTTCGGCCTGCAGAACATCGTCTCCAACTTCGTCTCCGGCCTGATCCTGCTCGTCGAACGGCCATTCAAGGTCGGCGACCATGTCGTTTCCGGCACGGCTGAAGGCATCGTCAAACGCATTTCGGTGCGCGCCACGGAGATCGAGACCTTCCGCAAGCAGTCGATCATCGTGCCGAATTCGGAGTTGATCAACGGCCTCGTCGGCAACTGGACACACCGCAACAAGATCGGTCGCTCGGAAATTCCGGTTTCCGTCGCCTACAACGCCGATCCGCAGCAGGTGATGGACATCCTACTGGAACTGACGGCCAAGATACCGCTCGTCATGCGCAATCCCGAGCCGCATGTCGAATTCCTGCGCTTCGGGCCCTATTCGCTGGATTTCGAGCTGCGTTTCTTCCTCGCCGACATGGGCGATGGCATGGCGGTGCGCAACAATCTCAGGATCGAGATCCTTAAGCGTTTCAGAGCCGAGGGCATCGAGATCCCGCTGCCACAGACCGATCTTACCATCCATCGAGAGGCTCGTCCCGCGCTTGCCGATGCGGGCAGGGATCAACCCAACGAGCAGGAAAACTCTGCGGACACACCCATGGAGGAGGAAGAGCAGCCGGTGCGGCAATTGCGCAGCAAAACGGCAGACGGCAATCGGAAAGGCTGAACGGGTCATTCAGCCATCATTCACAGCTATATGTGCATGATCTCCACTATCGGGATCGCTGCCGGGGGCAGCACCGATCGTTCGAGGGGAGGGCGCGCCAGCGCCGCCGCACATGATGGCAAGATTTGCCGCCGTTCTGCTTGTCCCGCTGCTTGCCGCACCCGCGGCTGAAGCGGCATCCATCACCAACACCGATCCAGCCGCCGTCGTGCTTGTMATCACCGAGAGCGGCCAGCGCGTCGAGGTTGTGGTCGATGCCGGCGCTTCGGAAAACCTCTGTGCTTCCGGCTGCTTCATGACGACGCCCGACGGCGACCGCATCGGGCTCGACGGCGGCGAGACGATCGACATCGTCAAGGGCTCGGCCGTCGTCAAGTAGCGCCTGTCCTGATTAATGCGCTCAAGCTTCTCCGGGATTGGGAACAGTTTCCGGCCGGGCAATAACCGGGCGCGTCAGCCGCATGATGGCGAAAAATGCGGCAACGGCGACGGTGCTGAGCAGTGCAGCGATCGACAGTGACCACGATGCGCCGAGATTGCCCATCAGGAAAGCGAGCGCGAACGGCGCCAACGAGGAGACGACGAGACGCACCGACATGATTTGTCCTTGCCGCCGGCCGTAGCCATCGCTTCCGAAGAGCGCGAGCGGCAAGGTTCCGTAGACGATGCTGTTAAGCCCCGAGCCGAGGCCGAAGACGACGGCGAAGACCAGCGCACCGGGCACCGAGGGTGCGGTCGCGATCAGGATGACAAGGGCTGTCGGCAGCAGGATGGCGCAGATGATCGCGAGCATCACTTGCGACAAGCTCTCGCCAAAGACCATGTTGATGAGGCGGCTCAGCACCTGTGACGGGCCGAAGAGCGTTCCGACCACCACTGCCATGGCGCCGAGGCCGAGGGCCGACATCACAGGCACCATGTGAACCAGAAGCGCCGAGTTCACGAAGCTTTCCAAAGCAAAGCCCGTCACCATCAGGATAAAGGCCGGCCTGCGCACCGACGGCGGAAGGCTCGGCTCGACGCGTTTTGCAGCCTCGTCTCCGGTCCGTCTCCTGGTTTGGCTGACGCCACGGGAGAGCCAGGCATGAATGGGAAGGCAGACAACGAGATTGATCGCGGCGAAGATCAGATAGACGTTCTGCCATGAGAGATGCGCATGCAGCGCCGTGGTGATCGGCCAGAAAAGGGTTGAGGCGAAGCCGGCGATCAGGGTCAGATAAGTGATGCTGCGCTGGGCGACCTGCGGCCTGATCTGCACGAGCAGGGCGAAGGCTGCGCCATATTGCACCAGGTTCGAGGCGATCTCGATGCCGATCAATGCCGTGACGAAAGCGATCTTTCCCTGCGCGAAGGCGCAGGCGACGAGGGCGGCGGCGGCAATCGCCGAGCCCGACGTCATGATCCTGCCTGCTCCGAAGCGATCGATCCACGTGCCCATGAGAGGTGCGGCCAGACCGCCGATCAGTAGGGCCGCAGAGAGCGCGCCGAAGATCCATTCCGATGACCAGCCCAGATCACGGGCCATGTCGGGGGCGAGGATGCTGAAGCTGTAATAGAGCGATCCATATCCGATGATCTGCGTCAGCCCGAGCGCGGCGATGGCCGCTACCGGCGGTCGTTCGGTGCTGACGATTGTCATAGGGATCTGAGGCTCACGCGCTGTTCGAGCTTTTCGACTTCTTCCTTCCGCTCGCTGTAGCGGTCGGTCAGATAGTTCGAGGCATCGCGGGTCAGCAGCGTGAACTTCACCAGTTCCTCGCAGACGTCGACGACACGGTCGTAATAGGACGAGGGTTTCATACGGCCGTCCGCGTCGAATTCTTGGAAAGCTCTGGCAACCGAGGACTGATTGGGAATTGCGATCATCCGCATCCATCGGCCAAGGATGCGGAGCTGGCTTACCGCATTGAAGGACTGGGAACCGCCAGAGACCTGCATCACCGCCAGCGTCTTGCCTTGCGTCGGACGGACCGAGCCGACCGACAATGGAATCCAGTCGATCTGCGCTTTCATGATGCCGGTCATCGCGCCATGACGTTCGGGGCTGACCCACACCTGGCCTTCAGACCATGCGGACCATTCGCGCAGCTCCTGAACTTTTGGGTGGCTCGCCGGCGCCGCATCAGGCAGCGGCAGACCTTCCGGGTTGAAGATGCGCACTTCGCAGCCGAAATATTCGAGCAGCCGCGCCRCCTCCTGTGCGAGGAAGCGGCTATAGGACACTGCTCGCAGCGAGCCATAGAGGATCAGGATGCGCGGCTTGTGCGTCGAGAACGCCGGCCTGAGCGCGTCCATATCCGGTTGACGCAGATRCATCGGCGATATGGCCGGCAGATCAGACAATGCGCTTGCGTCCGGCATCGAGCACCTGCTCGCCGTCTTCCTTGGTGAAGGCGCCCTGATGCGTTTCCGGCAGGATTTCGAGGACAAGTTCCGACGGCCGCGACAGGCGCGTGCCGAGCGGCGTGATGACGAAGGGTCGGTTGATCAGGATCGGGTCTTTCAGCATCGCGTCGAGCAATTGCTCGTCGGTAAGATCAGGGTTGTCGAGGCCGAGCTCCGCATAGGGCGTATCCTTCTGGCGAATGGCATCGCGAACGCTCAAACCTGCATCCGCAATCACCTTGCTTAGCTGCTCGCGCGACGGCGGGTTTTTCAGATATTCGATAACGTTGGGCTCAATGCCGGCGTTGTGGATCATCGCAAGCGTGTTGCGCGAGGTGCCGCATTCGGGGTTGTGATAGATCGTAACATCTATGGTCATGAGGCGGATTCCGTCTTGGTGAGGGTTTCAGGATCGCGGGCTTCCCTCAGCAGCCATCCCGCAAGCATCAGCGCCAGCAAGGCGCCGAGGACTTCAGCGGCGATAAAGCCCGGTAGATCGATCGGGCGGATGCCGGAAAAGGTGTGCGTCAGCGATCGAGCAATCGCGACGGCGGGATTGGCAAAGGACGTGGAGGCGGTGAACCAGTAGGCGGCGGTGATATAAAGGCCGACCAGCCATGCCACGGCATCGGCGCGAAAGCGCACACCGGCTAAGATGACGAAGACGAGGCCGAAGGTTGCCGTCACTTCAGAGAGCCATTGCGCGCCGCCGGTGCGCACGGTTTCCGAAGCCTGCAGCACGGGAAGGGCGAACATCGCATGAGCGAGCATCGTTCCGGCAATGCCGCCGACGATTTGCGCGGCGATATAGGCGGGAACGGAGGAGGCAGGCAGTTCGCGCCGGAGCGCAAACACCAGCGACACGACCGGATTGAAATGAGCCCCGGAAATCGGGCCCAAGATCGTGATCAGGACGACGAGGATTGCCCCCGTTGCCAGCGTATTGCCGAGCAGCGCAAGCGCCGTATCGTCCGTCAGGCTATCCGCCATGATGCCCGAGCCGACGACGGTTGCTACGAGCAGCAGCGTGCCGAACGCTTCGGCGACCAGTCGTCGAGACGGGGGGAACACCGGCGCGCTCATGCCGGCAGGCTCCGGACCATCAGGGCGGCCGATGCCGGGCACAGGCTTGCGGCCTGCCGCGTCGTCAGGATCTCGGCCGGCGCTTCATCGCGAGCGATCGGACGAAAGCCGAGCGATTGAAAGAAGGGGGCGGCTGTTTCTGTCAACAGATAGGCGGCAGTTGCGCCTTTCCTTTGGGCCTGATCGAGCAGGCCAAGGGTGATCGCATGGCCGAAGCCAAAGCCTTGCTGATCGGACAGCACGACAATGGAACGCAGGAGTACAGTCTCGCCATAGAGTTCCAGCCCGCCGAAGCCGACCGTCTCGCCGCCACGTGAAAACCGATAGAAGCTTCGGCCGGCGTCTGTGAGGTCATCGACCGGAAGCCCGGCGCCTGCGAGAGCGCCGCGAAGTCTGTCGTCGTGCCCTTCCAAGGCCTGCTGGTTCAAATCGAAACCCATCAGCTCGCCTTGGACTGTTTGATGCTGGCGCCTTCCATAGTGCCGATCTGGCGCAGGTGCGATTCCAGGGCGAGCTTGTCGATCGAGGAAAGAGGCAGGCTCAAAAAGGCGCTGATCCGGTTTTTGAGGAAGCGGGCGGCCTGCGCGAAAGCGCGGCCTTTGTCGACTTCGCTGCCGTCGACGACAGCGGGATCCTCGACGCCCCAATGGGCGGTCATCGGATGACCGATCCAGACGGGACAAGCCTCGCCGGCAGCGCTGTCGCAAACCGTAAAGATGAAGTCCATCTCCGGAGCGCCCGGCTCGGCGAATTCGTCCCAGCTCTTTGAGCGGAAGCCGACTGTTGGGTAGCCCTGCGCCGCAAGCTCCTTCAGCGCATAGGGATTGACTTCACCCTTCGGCTGGCTGCCGGCCGAATAGGCCTTGAATCGACCCTTGCCTTCGGTCTCCAGGATGGATTCCGCCAAGATCGAGCGGGATGAATTGGCGGTGCAGAGAAAAAGCACGTTGTAAACGCGGTCTGTGGTCATTGCAGTTCCTCCTTGGTTGCAGGTGCACAGCATGCGGCGACGGCAGCAGCCGGCGCGCAGATCTCAGGGTTCCCGCCGCAGCAGTCCTCCATCAGGAAACGGATCAGATCGCCGAGCGCCTCGTAATTGGCGGTGTAGATGATCGAGCGGGATTCGCGCTGCTGCGTAATCAGGCCCGACCGTTCCAGCTCTTTCAGATGGAAGGAGATATTAGAGGGCGAGACCTCCGCCTTCTCAGCGATCGCGCCTGCCGCCATACCGTCGGGACCCGAAACCACGAGCATGCGAACGATGTGAAGGCGGGTTTCCTGCGAGAGCGCGCCGAATGCGATGAGGGCTTGACGTTGATCCATATTTCAATAATCCTTGAATCATTGAAACGAGGATTAGCGCAAATGAACGTCATCGACAACAGCAAAATTCAAGAGAACGACATCGATCTCGGCCTGCTGCTCAGTGTGCTTACCGGCGCCAAGGATTCTCCGCTGATTTTCTATTATGACGGCAAGGCGGTGAAGCCTGGCTATCATGTCACCGAGGTCAAGGCGGGCCAATTCTCGGCGTTGGATTGCGGCGCCAATCCAGAAGCGTGGGCGGAAATCTTCATCCAGCTCTGGGATATCGAGGAAGGCGACCGCACGCGTATGCCGGCCGGCAAGTTCCAAGCAATCATCCGCAAGGTTTCCGATTATGTGCAACTGGATGGTTCGGCGAAGCTGACCTTCGAAGTCAGCGACGGCGTGCGGCCAATGCAGCTTTATTGCGCGGCGATGCCGATTCTTCGCGCCGGCGCCGTCCATGTTACGCTTTCGCCGCGGCCGGCGAGCTGCAAGCCGCGCGATCGCTGGCTGGCACAGGAAAACAGCAAGGCGGCGGCCTGCTGTGGGCCGCAAGCGGCAACGAGCGGCTGCTGCGCTTGAGGACACAGGAGATCGCGCGGCAGGGCAGGGTGGCGGCGAGATCAGAATCATATTGACTGACCACCAGTCAGTCATAGGTGCATTTCCTGCAGGCGCTGGGTTTGCCGTCAGGCATTGATTGAGGGCTGGGTATCCCACCATCTGAGCACCCGCATCGCCCGGAGCGTCACCCACCGCGAGGGCTTGCCTTGCCCATCATCGACCTCGAACCACACCCGACCTGCGGGGCTGTCGTCGAGCGGCCAACTGCCGTCCTGCAAGCGTCTGGAACGAAGGTGGTCAATTGCCTCGCCGAGGCGCGGATCGGGGTCGGTGCCGGCCAGGATTGCGCTGGAGCGGAAATAATCGAGCGCGCGCAAAATGTCGTAGCGCCAGCGGTTCGGATGCAGGAGGCGCAGGAAGCGCTTGTCGGCCGGCTCGCCGGTGCCAAGGCGGCGGAAGAGGTTGCGGGCCAGCAGAAACTCCTCACCCGTCCTGCGCGCCTCTCGAGACCGATGCGTGCCGCCGGTCGCTCTCTGGTATTCCAGCAATCCTTCCAGCACGTTGATGGTGCTGGCGAAAGACGAGCGGACGGAGCCGTTGATCCGCTCGCAGTTCCAGCCGCCGTCGTCGAGACGCTCGCCGGCCAGCGTGTCGACGATGGGCGAGACGTCGATCCCAAAATAGGCGCCGTCGGCAACGGTGCGGCCGTTGATGCACTCCTCGACTTCGCCTTCCCAATAGGGTTGGCCGCCCTCTTCCCAACGGGCGTTGGCGCCGATCAATTCGACGGTGCGCCTGGCGCAGCCGCAGGCGGGATCGAGACCGAACTCCCGCAATTGCGACAGCGAGAAGGTTGTGGCCGTCCACGGCTGGCCATGCTCCTTCCACTCGCGCGGGTCGAAATCGGCGGGCAGGAAGGCGCCGCCTGCCCATTGCCCGTCCTCGTCCTGGCAGGAGAACAGCCTGGCGCCCCAGCCCTCGGTCTCGATTTTGGTTCGCTCGGCCATCCATTCCCGCTCCGGGGCGTCAAGCAGGTCGCGCATCACCTGCCACCGGATCGACGGGTCGGAGTCGAGAAGCCATTCGATCACCGGGTCGGATTGGATCATGGGGCGAACCTGTCGGCGAGTGGGGGTGGATGGTTTGTTATAATCGCTTCGGCCAAGCGGTGCCACCCGAAGGGGTGCGCGGGAAATCGTCTAAATCCGACATGGTCGCGGCAAGCGCTGGCGCTTGCCATGTTGCGGCCGGACTAGGCCAGGGAAGGCACGAAGTTGAAGATCGAAATCCCTCGGGTCGACCTATAATGCGACGGTTGTCGGCGAAAGCGCGTTCGATGCCGAGAATGCGCGCTTCGCGCCTGATTTCTTAATCATATCCGCAAAGAAATCGGAGGCGACCCCATCGGGCCGCCTCTTCATTTATATCTGGGCGCGCCGATTAATAATTATTCAAATCAATTGATGTATCAGTTTGATCCGGGGACAGATTTTACATCAAAGGTTTGCTATGGCGTTTCTAGGTATTTCGGGGATGCAATATTCCGGGGAAATGTTTGCCGGTGCGCGTATTATTGTCGCGGAAGATTCCAACGTATTCACCTCGATGATCAGCAAACGCCTCAAGGAGCTGTTCGACATCGATGTCGAGATCTGCCGCAGCTTCGAGGATCTGCAGGTTTCCTACGACAAGTCTTCCGATCCGATCACGCTTGCGATCTCGAACATCAATCTGCCCGGCGCCGAAAACGGCGAGGCGCTCGAATATCTGGTCGATCTCTCCATACCCACAATCGTCTTCACCGGCACTTTCCATGAAAAGATGCGCGACAAGCTGATGGCCAAGGATATCGTCGACTATATCCTCAAGGACAATATCTTCGCCGTTGATCTGCTGGCGGAATCGATCTGCCGCTTCCTCACCAATCATCGCCACCACGTGCTGATCGTCGACGATAGTGCGACTGCGCGCGCCCTGCTGTCGAGCCGGCTGAAGCGCTACAATTTCCGTGTCAGCGTCGCCGAGAGCGGCGGCAAGGCGCTGGAAATCCTGAAGGCCAACCGCGATATCGGCCTTGTCATCACCGACTACAATATGCCCGACATCGACGGCTTCGAGCTGACGCGGCGCATCCGCGCCAATATCGGCTCGCACGAGCTGCGCATCATCGGGGTTTCCTCCTCTTCGAACCGGCTGCTTTCGGCACGATTCCTGAAGGCCGGCGGCAATGATTTCATGCTGCGTCCCTTCATCGACGAAGAGTTCTACTGCCGCGTCAACCAGAACCTCGATACGCTGCTGCAGATTCAATCGATGCGCAAGGAGCGGGCGGTTGCCTGACGGCTCTTCCAGTATCGGTATCGCCAGGGGGCCGGATATCACGGTCGGGGACAGTCGCAGAATTTCTGCAATTACAGGTAATGTCGCCGTTATTTGTCCCCTTCACGCGCACACGCCTCTCGGTTATCGTCCMCGCCGGGGAAAGGGCCGAGTCGAGCCCATCGGACGCATCGGGGAGTAGGGGCTGTGGCTTTTCAAGCGGATTTCCAGCGAGATGGCTTCGGGCTGCGCTCCGGCGGGCTCAAGATACTTCTGGTTGAAGATTCCCGGATGTTTTCCGCCGTTCTCTGTCACCGGTTCCAGACAGAGCTCGGCCTTGCGGTCAAATCCTGCCCGTCTCTCAAGGCACTTCGCAAGGAACTTGCCGACGACGGTCACGGCTACACCATGGCCGTCGTCGATCTCAACCTGCCGGATTCGCCCTATGGTGAAGCGCTCGACTGCACGATCGAGCACGACATCCCGGCGATCGTCTTCACCGCGACATTCGATCTCAACACGCGCAACAAGATTATGGAGCGCAACGTCATCGATTACGTGCTGAAGGACAATGAATTCGCACTCGACAATCTGGTTGCCACCGTCCGGCGGGCGATCTCCAACCGCAAGACGCGGGTGCTGGTCGTCGACGATGTCGTCTCGGCGCGCCAGGTGCTCGTCGACCTGCTGAAGGCACAGCAATATCTCGTCGTCGAGGCAAATTCGGGGCTTGAGGCGCTGGCAGCGCTCGAGGCCTACAGCGATATCGAACTCGTCGTCACCGATCACCACATGCCCGATATGAGCGGCTACGAGCTGACGCGGCGCATCCGCCATCGTTTCGGTTCGGACAGGCTGCGAGTCATCGGCGTTTCCTCCTCCAACGACCGCATGCTTTCGGCGAGTTTCCTCAAGGCCGGCGCCAGCGATTTCGTTTACCGGCCCTTCGTTGCCGAGGAACTGCAATGCCGCATCGCCAACAACGCCGAAACGCTGGCGCAGATGCGGCAGCTGAGGGCGGCGGCGGCCTGCGACTACCTGACTGGTCTCTATAACCGCCGCTATTTCTACGACAATGGCCCGAAGCTGGTGAATGAGTGCCTGCGGCTGAAGGTGCCGAGTTCCGTCGCCATTCTCGATATCGACCATTTCAAACGGCTGAACGACACCTATGGCCACGAGATCGGCGACAAGGTACTGAAGGCTGTCGCAAACAGGCTGTTTACGATCTTCGAGGGCAGCGACAATCTTCTGTCGCGGCTCGGGGGCGAGGAATTCGCCATCCTCTTTCCGCAGATGGATTCCGCTGCCGCCACCAAGCTCTGCGACGAGATCCGCTCGGACATTTCGCGACTGAAGGTCACGGCCGACGACGAGGAACTGGGCGTTACGATTTCGATCGGCATTGCCGAGATCGGCGGTTACGAGACCTTTGAGAATTACCTCAACGCTGCCGACCAGTTCCTCTACATGGCCAAGCACAGGGGCCGCAACCAGGTCTATTCCGACGCCAGGATGACGGAAGAGGCGGCGCAGTAGGCCGCCTCTAGTCACCCGCCATCATCCTCGGCCTTGTTGCCGAGGATCTGCTGAGTATCAGCCGGTGGTAGATGCTCGGGGCAAGCCCGAGCATGACGTCGTTGATATCTCAGGCCGCAACCGCCTGGCGTGCGGTCGCCATGGTCATCTTGCGCTCGGCGCGCTCCTGCTGCGGCGAGCGATGGTAGAGTTCCCGATAACACTTGGAGAAATGCGAGGCCGAGACGAAGCCGCAGGCGACGGCGACCTCGACGACTGGCATCGAGGACTGCACCAGGAGGTGGCGCGCACGGTCGAGGCGGATTTCCAGATAGTAGCGGGCCGGTGAGCGGCCCATCTCCTGGCGGAACAGCCGCTCGATCTGGCGGCGGGAGAGGCCGGCGCCATCGGCGATCTCGATCAGCGACAGCGGCTCGGCGAGATTGCCTTCCATCAGCTCGATGATCGACAGCACCTTGGCGTTCTGAACGCCGAGGCGAGCGCGCAGCGGCAGGCGCTGGCGATCGTGCGGGTTGCGCACGCGGTCGGTCAGATGCTGCTCGCAGATACGGTTGACAAGGCTTTCGCCGAAATCTTCGCCGACGAGGTTCAGCATCATGTCGAGCGAGGCGGTGCCGCCGGCGCAGGTGTAGAGATTGCCGTCGATCTCGTAGAGATCGGCATAGACCTCCGCCTGCGGGAAGGCTTCCGAAAAGCCCGGCAGGTTTTCCCAGTGGATGGCGCAGCGCTTGCCGTTCAGGAGGCCGGCCTGGGCAAGCACATGCGCGCCCGTACAGAGGCTGCCGACGGCAACGCCGCGATTGTAGCATTCACGCAACCAGGCATTGACCGACTTGTTGTTGAACTGCTCGACATCGATGCCGGAACAGACAAGCACCATGCCCGGCCGATTTTCGCCGCCGAGATGACGGCGTTCCTCGGCAAGCGAGGAATTGGCCTCGACGCCGATGCCGCAGGAAGAATAGACCTTTTCTCCATCGACGGAGGTCAGCCGCCAGGTATAGGCCTGATAGCCGAGCATGCGATTGGCGATGCGCAAGGTGTCCACGGCCGCCGAAAAGGGCAGCATGGTGAATTGCGGTACCATAAAGAAGACTACCGAACGCTTCTTGATCTGCATCCTGTTCATAGCGAAATCCATGCTCGAGGGGCGATGACACATTCGTTGCGCGGAATGCGTCGCGCCGATGTCCTGAAAGCGACACTGGCATGGAAAAATGCGGCCGGGAAGAGCAAATATGCGACATCGCCCGCGATTTGGCTGGTCAAACTACCGGAATGGCCGCGGATAGGGCAGATGACGGGCTGATAGGCGACTGAAATTCAACGCTGAAAACAGGTCGAAAACACGGGGTCAAGAGACGAAAAAGGCGGCGTTGCACAACGCAGACGCCGCCCTTATTTTGGGAGGAATGTCGCATTCATTACATGGTCCGGTGTTTGCTGTCGTCCGTGCTCGGCCAGCCGATGTCCTTGCGAATGTCGAAGGGCATGGCTTCGATT
Source organism: Rhizobium sp. 01N447_2 (assembly GCF_056399245.1). Lineage (NCBI taxonomy): Bacteria > Pseudomonadati > Pseudomonadota > Alphaproteobacteria > Hyphomicrobiales > Rhizobiaceae > Rhizobium > Rhizobium sp. 01N447_2. The sequence continues at coordinate 39,713 of NZ_JBFTQY010000018.1, read as the reverse complement.
TCGCGGGCCGTCTGCCAGCGCGTCCAGGCGAGCACGAGCTTACGGGCATAATGTGCCAGATCGAAGCGGCTTTCACTGGAGGTGAGGGACTTACCACCACCGCGATAGGTGAGCGTGGTCATTTTCCGGTTCCTTTCTTGGGTCAGGGGCATGGTCGTCAATGGGAGGTTCGTCCATGTCCATGATCCCAATATGGGCTTTGACAACTCATCATTCAAACGAATAGAACTTATGGATAGCATCAGAGATATTGAATGATCGCGGTGCGCCCGGCGGTCGGTGGCGACACCATTGTCGTCTGTTCCCGACCTTAATCCCCGGGCTTTCCGCGCACGGGGACAGTAAAGCCGCAGCTGAGCATGATGCCGAAAACCGAGCGGCTTTCGGCTCTATTTTTTGATTTAAATCCGGGTTCAGATTTTTAGCCCGGCCGGCCGCGAATCATCCGCATCTAATGCGCGGCGGTCGGCGTGATGATGCCAAGATTGCCAAGCCCGCTGACGACCAGTTGGACTGCGACTGCGGTCAGCAGAATGCCGAAGACGACCTCCGAGACGATCAGACTGGCAGGCTTCATGCGCTTGGCGAGCGCGTCGATGTTGGTAAACACCACATAGTCCAACGCAGCGACGATCAGGATCAGGCCTATGACGAGTAACGCGCTGGCAATCGAGACGACTTCGCCAGAGGCGATGATGACGACGGTGATGCCGACAGGATTGAGCAGGTAAGGGACCGCAAGTGGAAAGACGGCGATCTTTTCGGGATCGACGGGAAGCTCCGTTTCCTCATGCGGCTTCTCTGTTGGTCCTGATGCCATCTTGATCGCGATAAGCGCGAGGATGATACCGCCGGCGACGGCGACTGCGCCACCCGTGATATGGAGAAGCCGCATCAGCAAAGCGCCAGTGGCAAAAAGGATCAAGGCTGTTACCACTGCGACCAAAACCATCTGGCGGCCGATGCGCGCCTTGGTTTCGGTATCGAAAGCATGGGTCTTCTCCAGAAACGGCACCAGGGCGATCTTCGGCCCCAGGCCGACCAGAAGCAGCAGGAGAAGTTTTCCGACGAGTGCGGCATCGATGACTGTGAAATCCATGGAACGTACCCTCTAAAATTTGTGACCTGGAAATCGAGGTCCTCCCCACTCATGGGAGGGCAGGCGACGAAGAGAACCAAACGAGCTGGCAGTTTTTCTGCCGGATCGCTCAGCGCGGGCACACGTCCCAGAAGCCCGTCGTCTTGGCGGGCGAGGTGTAGTACCAGCATTGACCGGACTGCGGCGGCGTGCCCGCCAGTGAAACGGCGGCAGCTCCGGCGACGAAGCCGATGGCAGCACCTGCGGCGATTGCCGTACCCGGGCGCCAGTAGCGGCGAGGGGCGACGACCACGACGCCGCGCCGGACGGGCGGCCGAACGGCAGGGCGGGTGCTTCCGACTGCAGCGCATCCGCGCGGTCCGCAGGCCGCGGCACCACAGCCTCTCGGGCCGCATGCCGCTACGCCGCGACGGGCTTCGGCCGCCGTGGGAACGAGGACGGGTGCGCAGACCGTCATGATGACGGCAAGTGTCGCAAGCATGTGCGTAGGAATGACCAGGATCTTCATTTCATTTCTTCCTATTGCTCTCGTCTGTGTTCATTTCCTCGAAGATTCCGCCCTCAGGCCGGGTTTGCGGCTGCGGCTGCGTTGTGTGCTGCGAGCGTCTGCTGGGCAGCGGCTGCGACAGCGTCGTCCTTGCCGCCCGAGACCTGAACCGTGGGCACGGCGAGCTTGATGCCGTTTTCGTTGAACGCCTGATGGATCATCCGCAGAGCCCGACGCTTCAGCGTGAACTGCTGGCCGGGAAGGGTCATGACCTTCATGCGCAGAAGCAGGCCCGAGTCCCCCAGGCTATCGATCCCCTGCATCTTCAGCGGCTCGATCRTCGTCGGCTTGAACTCCGGATCCTCGAACAGCTCCAGGCCGATCTTCTTGATGATCTTGCGGGCCTTGTCGATGTCGGAATCGTAGGTGATGGTGATCGTCATCTTCTCGATCACCCAGTCGCGGCTCATGTTCTGCACAGCACCGAGCTCGCTGAAGGGGACGATGTAGACCGCACCGCGATGGTGCCTGAGCTTGATGGATCGCAAGCTGAACGACTCGACGGTGCCCTTGTAGCTGCCGCTCTGGATATATTCTCCGACCCTGAAGGCGTCGTCGAGCAGGTAGAACATCCCGCTGATGACGTCCTTCACCACCGTCTGCGCCCCGAAGCCGATGGCGACGCCAACCACCCCTGCACCTGCGATCAACGGTCCGATTTCGACCCCCAGCGATGAGAGGGCCATCATGATCGCAATGGCAACGAAGAGGATCATGAGGAAATTGCGAAGGATCGGCAGCAGGGTTCTGATACGAGTGCGCCGCCGCTCCCGTTCGCTGCCGACTTCAAGGACGGCCTCGGTGTCGCCTAACTTGCGATCGATCAGGACTTTCACGACGTTCCAGGCGAGGTCGAGKACCAGGAGAATAATCCCGGCGCTCAGGAGTCCACGCACGAGGCGCAGGGCCGGCGAATCCTGCATTGTCATCTGCGTCAGCCTGATGCCCAGGGCGTCTGCGAGCAGAACGATCGCTCCGACGATCAGCGCCGCCCTTATGCCACGCTCCACGATCACCGAGACGACGGTGCTTCTTTGGTGGTCGTCCTCTTCGGCGGCGGAAGAGCGCAGGATATTGTTGACCGACGCCTTGGTGAGGGCGATGGCGCCGGGCAGTGCGGCACAGACCACGGCGATCCAAAACAGCTTCATGGCTCCGACAACCCACAGCAGCCAGACGCCGGCGAAGTAGACCGTCCAGAGCCAGTTCCGCGCCCGCAGGCCGATCCGGTTGGCCTGGCCTGCAGACAATTCGGACGGACGTCTCCAGACGGCTTCGATGCCGATGACGAGGAGCACGAGGCCGAGGCAATAGGCCACGAGTTGCCGGGCCGGGTCGGAAAAGCCGAGCGTGCCGAGCAGTCGGATCGTCACCCAGCCAAAGGCATACCAGCCGACCAGGTAACCGAGGCGTTTTGCCCAATGGGCGGCGGCATCCCTAGTGATCGGCACGACACGAAACCGATTTTCGTCCTCGGCCTTTGGTGCCAAAAACACCTCGAAAAGAGCGCTCGCCAGACGGAATATGACGATCGCGAAGAGGTATCCCACGACCATTTCCCTGATAACAGGCGGCCATTGGAACATCAGGAAGAAGCCGATGCTGCCGAGGCCGAAGGAAAGGACGTAACATGCCGCCCACAGGAGCCTCGCGGCCAGTGCGATCATCCTCTCGCGAACCGTGGCAAAGGGCGCGCGCGCCATCCATGAGCGCCAGCCGGCGCTGATCCACCAGAACAGCCATTGCGCGGCCAGCCCGACGGCGACGAAGGCGGCGACCAGGAAGATCGGCCGCGTCCCGCCATTCGCCTGGATGTCCCGTTCGAGCACGGCCCCGCCTCGCATCGTCTCCAGGGGAAAGGACTGGATGGCGCCGAGAAGACTTKAGGCATGGGCACGGAATCGCATCGTGAATTCCGAGAATGAAGGGTCTGCGTTCCGGGTTTCCAAGGGCGGTTCCGCCGCGGTCTTGGCTGCTTCCGACTGCTGCTGCAGGAAGCGTTGGACGTCAGGATCCGAGAACATGCCGATAAAGCGCTGGACACTCTCTGGCTGTGGGCTCGCAGGCGTCACGCTCTGCGCCACAGCAATCGAGGCACAAAGGAGAACGGAAGCCAGGGCAACCGCCGTGAGAAGTGGTTTAAACATGCGGATCTTGCAAAGTAGTGGCATTGTTTATCCTGATCTCTGTGAACGTCAGTTTGCCGGTTCCTGAACCATCATTGCCTGCACGACTCCTTCGATCGGCCTGCGGCGGTGCACTCGGATGCCTTCGGCTGCGTCCCCACAGGACCCGCGAGGCCGCTGACCTGGCCGGCATAATTATTTCTGGTATCCGCATCGACGACGGCGACCGGGGCGGCAAGGATCAGGCCGGCTGCGCTGCCCGCCGCCGCCGCCGTGCTCGTCGTCGCGGCAAGGATCTTGTCGCCGAGCCCGACCTTGCTGTCGGTCAGTGTCTGGCCGTCGGAAATCCGTGCGCCGATCAGCTGAACGACCTCGGGCGATTCCGCGAACTTTCCGTGGTTCAGACTGTCGCCCGCCTTGACCTTGGTGAGGTCGATCACCGTGATCTGGCTGTCGGCTAGTTCCGTCTTGAAGGGGGCCTGCTCGGGATCGATGGCGCCGAGTCTGGCGACGTCGCCCCATACCCTGCGGGATACCGCGAGCGCGCGGTCGTCTCGCGAAACGAACAAGGTGAACTTCGGGTGCTGCTTGCCCATGTCGATGATCTGCTGGCGGAAGACATCGACATCCACGTCGGGCGAGGCCAGCATGACATTCTCGAACTTTGCGGGAAGGCGGCCGTTGCGGATCGCCATTTGGCGAAGCGCTTCCAGCGCCAGCCAGTTCCCCATGGAATGCGCAAGGATCGAGACTTCTTTCACCTCTGGATCCCTGGCGAGATACTGGAAGAGCGTCTCCAACGCGTTGCGCGTGTAGTTGGTGCTCTCCCTGTCATAGCCATATGCAAGCAGACTGCCGCGCGACGGCCATGTCACCAGCACCGGCGCACTATGGACGCCGGAATCCTTGACGATCTGGGCGAAGCGATAGACGGAGTCTTCGAAACGGTTGTTGAAGCCGTGGATGAACACGAGCACGCTGCGGTCGTGGCTCCTCCTGACTGAGGCGCTCAGCCATTTCTTGGCGTCGTCGCGCGTGATCTCATCGGCTTTCAAGGTTGCGAAGTCTGTTGCCGGGTTGGAAGGAAGCCTCCTCGGCCAGGCGACTTCGCCGATCTTGCGGACGTTTGCAGGGGGGATGGATACGGTGATGTCGGCAAAGGCCGGGGCGAGTGCGCGCTCGCCGGTGAACATCTCGCCTTGTATCGTGGAGCGGCTGCGCGTCGTGGCCACGAGCATGTCGACTTTGGTGGAGTTCGGCGAGCTATCGGCAACAGGGATGAGCACGTTCTTCGCGTGGCCACCACATCCGGATAATGCGCAGAGCAACAAGAGGGCCGAGATCCATTTCAGACCTGGGGAAGTGCCTRGTTGAATTCGGCCATCGCGACATCTTGTGCTCACTGCTGTTCCTCGTAGCCACGTCAAGTTTGAGCAGGCCTCGACGCCGCGCGCCGCGGCAGTCGAAGTCGGCACTGAGGCGAGACTATGCGAAGATGAGATGCCTTACCCGTATGATCGGGTATGTTACGGTCGGGGAGGCAGCATCAGCGGGGTTGCAGATCCGAGGTGTCGGCGGTCGACGCCATTGCATTCGGATCGGGCACGGTCATTCCCGCCTTGCGAAGTCCTTCGATCAGACGGTCGCGATCTTCAGGCTGCATGTTGCGCATTGCGAGTTCCGTTACAACGTTCGGCAGGAAGTCAGGTCGCATGCTGACAAACACCTGTCCTTCCCGCCGGGCGTCGTCCATCATGCCTGCCTCCGCACAGATGATGGCGGCGACAACATGGAAGAGAGGGAACTTCTGCATGTTCGCCTGTCTGATCTCCAGCACGGCGGTGTGGTTGTCGCGGAGCATGTAGGCGGCCAAGGCTCGCGTTCCATGGTAGAAGCCGCCACTTCCTGGATTCAGAGCAATGGCCTGGTCCAGAAGGTCTGCTCCGCGCTGCCACTGGCCAGCGATCGCAAGCCGGGTTCCGAACTCGCCCATCAGTTCGGTGTCGTTGGGGTTGGTGGCGAGCGCCAGCTCGCCGACGCGAAGTGATTCAGCAAGCTGCCTGTCGAAGAACAGCGCCGTCATCAGCGCTTGAAGTCCGCGCGTATTGTTCGGATCGATCTGCGTTGCGCGCCTGGCGGCATCGAGTGCACGCTGTATGGCTGTATCCTGGCCTGCTGTCGGATTGAACTTGTACCGATCCTCATCGAGATAGACGATCGACAGCATCGCCCAAGCGGTCGCGTATTTCGGAAACCGCGCCAGTGCGGCCTCGAGGCAATCCCGGACGCGCGCATGCGCTTCGACGCTCAGCTCCGAGCGATAGGCATAGAAGCGCAGAGTGCACTCATACGCACCGAGGTCGTCCGGCGGCGGACTGGCGGAGTCGATCTGTGCCATGACTCCGTAGGGTTGGGCGATGGCGGTTGCGACCTTTCTGGCGACATCCGTCTGGATCGCAAACAGGTCCCCCGATGCGAGATCATTGTCATAATTCTCCGACCAGAGGATCTCGCCGTCCGACGTATCAAGCAATCTGGCCGTCACACGAAGGCGCTTTCCCGACATGCGGACACCGCCGGCAAGGAGATAGCGTGCACCGAATTCGGCCCGGATCTTCGATGCGCCCACATCCGCGGGGAGTGACTTGGACGTTTCGCGACCGAAGACCTTAATCTCCTTGAACCGTGGCAGGATGGTCATCAGCTCCTCGGTCAGGCCGGCAGTGTAGAGCTGCGCCTCCGGCCCTTCGCCGAGATTGGCAAAGGGGGCAACCACGAGGGCCGGGCGATCGGGCAATAGGTTTGCGGCGCGTTCGAGCGACGGATCGGTAGATCGCGCCCCGATCCAATATAGCGAAATAGCCACTGCAGCGAGCGCAGCAGCACCCGGCCACAAGACCCGCCTTGCGCGCCACCAGCGTCCGGAACGGACCTCAGTGGCCGATGTCTCGCCAGCGTCTTCGCCTACAATGTCGACTAACGCCGGACAGGACCAGGTGAAGGTTGGAACATATCCTCCTTTGGGAATGTCGATCCTGACCGGATCTTGCTGCCCGGCGACGAGATAATAGCGCTCAAGCGACCGCCGCAGCCGTCCGGCCTCGATCCTGACCACCGGATCGTCCTGGGTGAAGCCGGGATCCCGGCCGAACACCTCGATCGCGATCGAATAGGCTTTGATCCGGTTGCCCCGGCCCTCGAGGGTTTCCGAGATGACATAGCGGAGAAACGTGGCGGCGCGACCGACGCCTGGAAATTCAGGGCTGGAGACGACACGTTCCAGCTGCTCCCTGATCTCGTCGGCTTGAGGCACCAGCCCTGAAGAAATGAGCGCTGCAGACCCCTCTGCTGGTATCCACGTCTGCATGTCTGCCCCAATCCCCCGTTGAGTCACATCACTGCCAGACCGTATGTTACGGTAACATACTCCACGAACTGATCGTCGTCCACGAAGATTGAGCCGGGCACACGTTGCAGAGGCAGCGTTCCAAATGCCGTTAAGGAGTGAACCATGGACGAAGGCACGACCGCAGTCCGTCGGCAATTTCCAGCCAGGATCGAGGCGATCGATGATCTGTCTGCCCGCAGTGAGGACTTTCGGGAAATCTGCAGGGACTTTGCCGACGCCCAATCGGCGTTGCTAAAATGGAACGTCTCAACCGATCCGAAGCGCGACGAACGCGTCGTCGAATATCAGGAATTGATCGCAGAACTCTCCAAGGAGATAGAGGGCGCTCTCGACGCCTCGGTAGCGCCACCCGCTCGCTGATGCGCGCGACTAAAGCGCGTCGCAATCTTCCAGATTCGCTCCTGGCGCTTTGGGTCTTTATTTCCAACGCATGTCGTCATCGCAAAACCGCTGCACAGTTTTGAGCGACATGCTTTAGGCCGATGGCAAGCCATCGCGAGGTGTATGTTACGGTTACCTACTTGCGTTCCATCTCCCGGTAACGACCATCGCGACAGACGTCCAGCGCTGAACTTTGCGCGCTGAAACTTTGCGCTTCCACGAAACGAAACGCCTCCGAAGGATATTGCCGTGGTTTCCGAAAACTTGGACGAGCCTGCCATTTCCGCAACGCCTCCGAATCCACTCCGCAGGATAGCACTCATCATCGTCCTGCTGGCGCTCGCCCTGTTCGTTCTCTCCGTCTTCATGGAGCGGCGTACGCCGTCGACATCGCAGGCCCAGGTCCAAGCCTATATCGTCGGCATCGCGCCCGAAGTCACCGGCCGGGTCGTGGAAGTCGGCGTCGTCGACAACTCGCGGGTCGAGGCCGATCAGGTTCTCTTTCGTATCGATCCCGAGCGCTATGAACTCGCGGTCAGTGAGGCCGAGGCGAGCCTTGCAAGTGTCGGCCAGTCAATGGGCGCGTCAACGGCTGCTGTCGATGCGGCGCAGGCAAAGCTCGTAACGGCCCAAGTCGATCGGGACAATCTTCGCGAACAAGCTGCGCGCGCCGCAGAGCTGCAAAAGAGGGGCGTGTATTCCAAAGCGCGCGCTGATTCAACCAAATCGGCTTTCGGTCAGTCAGAGGCGGCCGTCACCGGTGCTGAGGCTGAGCTGGCCAAGGCCAAGGAGCAGCTCGGGCCGAGCGGAAATGACAATCCGCAGCTCCGGGCAGCTCTGGCAGCGCTCGAAAAGGCACGACTCGATCTGGTGCGGACCACCGTTCAGGCACCTTCGGCCGGGGTCGTGACCAACCTTCAGCTCACCATCGGCAAGGTGGTCTCAGCCGGCCAGCCGGCGATGACCTTCATCGACGCCGGCACCATCTGGATCAGCGCGGCATTCAAGGAGAACAGCCTGGAGAAGGTCGCCGTCGGCAACAGAGCGGAAATCCTTTTCGACGCGCTTCCCGGTCGACTGTTTCCAGCGACCGTCGAGAGTGTGGGCTTTGGCGTATCGCAAGGCAGCACGGACCCGAACACCGGATTGCCGACGATCAGAAGCGATACCGGCTGGGTCCAGGAGCCGCAGCGGTTTCCGGTCCGCCTCATCATCGACGAGGCGCAGCGGCCCAAGGGCGGCGTACGCTACGGCTCGCAGGCGACCGTCGTCATCTACACCGGCGACAACCCGGTCACCAATGCCTGGGGATCACTCTGGATCCGCATCATGTCGGTGCTGACCTATGTCCGCTGAGAGGAGCCCCGCGGTCGAGGAGCAGAAACGCAAGGGGCTGCGGGTTGCGTTCGCGGTCTCGATCGGCTTCACGCTGGCAGTCTATGCGGGGGCCATCGTGCCCTTCCTCGGTCCGCTCTTTGYCGCCCAGTTTCTGCTCGGTAGTTCGCGGCCCATGCCGCTTGCGAAGACGGTTGGCGCGGCGATGGTCATGCTGATCGCCGGGATCGCGATGATGGTTCTGACCGACGTCCTCGGCGAGCGTCCCGCACCCTTCCTTCTCGTCCTGGGGTTGACCTATTTTGTGTGTTTTGCCGCGCAGTCGACGGGAAAGGGAGGGCCGGCCGTCTTTCTCGTGCTCGTCGTCGCGATTATCGTGCCTCTGCTCGGCATCCTCAACAAGGAACTCGCCAACTCCATCCTGTCCATCCTGGTCACCGGGGTGTTGTCGGGCGCGGCTCTGATGTGGCTTGCACATGCAGTCTTTCCCGAGCCGTTCTCCCACCAGATCGAGGCGGCGCCGATCGACGAGCGGCCGCCGGCCTTGGGTCGGGCACTGGCCAACACGGTTATCCTTCTGGGCTCCGTCGTGATCTGCCTGACGAGCGACAACCTGACCGCTGCGGCGGTCATTCCGATAACCGTGGCGTCGCTGCTCGGGCAGCTCGACGTTGCCGCGAGCGCGCGGGCGGCGATCGGGCTCGTGCTCGTCAACCTCTTCGGCGGCGTGCTCGCCTCCGTTGCGTATGCCGCGCTATCACTGCGCCCCAATCTTTTCTCGATCTTCCTCATCGTTCTCATCGTGGTCCTCCTCATCGGAGGGCGCGCGGCCGCCCGCTCGAAGGACGCACCGATATTTGCCGGCGCTCTGACGACCTTCCTGATTTTGTTCGGCCTCGGGGTCTCGCCTCTGCCCGGCAGCGCCGCGGAATCCTTCGCCACCCGCATCGTCTATGTCGCAGCAGCCTTGATCTACGCGCTGCTGTTTGCCGTCATCCTGTGGCCGCGGACGGGGGAAACGAAGAGGATATCGGCATGACCCAGGCGTTCTCTGAGAGCACCTTATCTTGAAGACGTCGGCTGCCTTGAGTCGCGCGATGTTCTTGGCATTAGCCGCTTCGGCGACTTCAGTTGACGCCACCCAGAGAACAGAAGACTTCATCAATGTCCGCAAGCACTGCGAACTCGTCCATCTGTGGAAGGATCCACCCGACCCCAATGGCTTCAGCGAATGCATGAAGGAAAGGCGCTATCGCCTCCATTTCTCGCCGACCTGCCAGACCGGGAGCCGCAGGGCGCAGTGCTACGACCTGCAGCGCTGACTGCCGATGCGTTAGCATCAGGTCTTTGCTTTCAACCCGGCACGGAGGAACTGCCGCCCGTTACCAAGACACTCATTGTTCCCTCCTTTGGGAAGGCTGCCCATCAGGTTGCAGCCTTGATACATTGCGGCTGCGGTAGTCGTTGCGTTGCACGAGCATTGCGAGCGTACGATTGGAAAATGCGGGATTTCCGGTCACTTCCGGGCCGAGCCACGGCGGGCAGGGAGGTTGGTCGCTTTCGTTGGCAAGCTCGATTTCTGCGACAACCAATCCGTCGTGGACGCCACTGTAGACGTCCACCTCCCAAAGGCAGCCACGATGGTTCACCTCATAGCGGGTCTTATCCACCACACTCGTTGCATAGGCGATCATTTCCAGGGCTTCGGCATAGGGAATCTCATATTCGAACTCCTCGCGCCGCAGGCGCCCGGTTCGGAGTTTAATCGTCAGGACGCCGCGTGCGTTATCGATGATCCTGACCCGCACGAAGCGGTTTTTCCTAACCAGCAGGTAGCCTTGGCAAAATGCGGCTCCTTTGGAGGCGTGATCCTGCCAGCTATCGTTTACGACGAGGAATTTTCGCTCAATCTCCGCGGTCATCTTGCCCTCCTTTGTCGTTCCGAACGACGACGAACCTGGATGGCGATGCTTGACGGACTTCCCACCAGGCTCCGCTGTCCGAACTTTAATATCGAGTAGGCAGGGATGCAGCCTCCCTCCCGCTGGATCGTGCCGTTGATCGTCATATGCCGGACAAAACATCCGGGACGAAGGTTGCTAGAGCATGATGCCGAAAAGTGTGAAGCGGTTTTCGGGCGACATCATGCTCTATTTCTTTGATTTAGATGCGGATTCAGATTTCAGGCCGAGTCGGCCTAAAATCATCCGCATCTAGTGCTTCAGATCGAGGATCTGTCCCGACGCCCTGAGCTCCTCCAGTGTTTTACCGAGGCAACTTCCACCGATCGGTTCGCCCAAGGCCTTGGCGGTCCCGCCGACAGATATCGTTCCGGCAAGCTTGCTCGGATTGACATAGGTGGCCACGCCATCCGCCTCCAATCTCGTGAGATAGAAGATCTGGTACAGGCCTTTATATTCGCAGGCTACGGCGATCGGAAATTGATCGAACGGCCCGGCCGCTTGCGCTCGCGAAACGGATATGCCGGCCAAGGGAAGAATGCAGGCAATGGCGATAGACAGCACACGGATCGATGGATAGATCATCACACACTCCTGTTGATTGATAACATCACCGCGCCGGACAGCCGGTGCTGTTCCGGGCGGGYCTTCCTCCTGAAATTGCGGTGTCGTCCCCGCACGGCTTCGATTATTGCATCTGCTCGGCGACCACATCCGGCACAAAATGCCGGATGCTTTTGTCTTCGACATAGTCAGCGGGCCGCTTTTGACGTTTCCCAAGGTCCGGTGCGTTGAACTTCATCGTTTCGTACGGAATCGACTTCAGGATGTGCGAGATGCAGTTGATGCGCGCGCGCTTCTTGTCGTCTGACGGCACGATCCACCATGGGGCGTGCTGGCGGTCCGTCGCCCGGATCATCTCGTCGTAAGCAACCGTATAATCCCACCACCGTTGGTACGACTCGACATCCATCGGGCTGAGCTTCCACTGCCGCAGCGGATCCTCGATCCGCCGCCTGAAGCGCCGATCCTGTTCCTTCTCGCCGACCGTCAGGAAGTACTTCAGCAGGGTGATGCCGCTTTCGACGATCGAGGCTTCAAAACCGGGAGCCAACTCAAGAAAGCGCCGGGCCTTTTTCTCGGAGCAGAATCCCATCACCCGGTCGACGCCAGGGCGATTGTACCAACTGCGATCGAATATGACGATTTCGCCCGCAGCGGGCATATGTGCGAAGTAGCGCTGCATGTACATTTGCGTCTTTTCGCGATCGGTCGGGGCCGGCAGCGCGACCACGCGAAAGACCCGTGGACTGACGCGCTCGGTAATGCGCTTAATCATCCCGCCTTTGCCGGCAGCATCCCGGCCCTCGAAGATGATCACGACGCGAGCGCCCGATTTTTTCACCCAGGACTGCAGATGCGCGAGCTCGACCTGAAGCTTTACGATTTCCTTGTCGTAGTTCCAGGACTTCTTGCCTTTCTTTTCGTCTACTTCTGTGTCGTCGTCCTGCCGTTTGTTCATCATTTCCTCCATGACCCTTTACTGATGACCTCCGGCCAAAGGCCGGTCGCTTCCTTCCCCCAGGCGCGCGGCACGCAGCGCGTCCTCCGTGTCGCCAAAGAACTTTCCGGCTCCGATGCCGTCGACGACGCCGGCGCGGCCAAGCAGCTCCGTGACCTCGGCGTTCAGGTGAGCGACGCCGAAGACGATGCCCCGCCCGGAGAGGTTTGCCCGCACGGCATCAAGTGCTGCGGCCCCGGTGCTGTCGATATGCGCAATGGCGCTGGCGTCGAGGATGAACCAGCGTGTTTCGGCCGGCAGGCCGTCAGCGACGGTGCGCAACCGGATCCGGACATAATCGGCGTTGTAAAACAGCAGATTGCCCTGGACGAGACATATGGCGATGCCCGGAATGCCCCGGGCCTCCGGAAAGCGCTGCATGTCGTAGAAGCCATCGCGTCCAGCAATGCGGCCGAGAAGCGTGTCTTTCGGAAACATCGTCTTGCGCAGGAGATAGATCAGGGTTGCGGCGATCGCGACGATGACGCCGTTCAGGACTCCGAAGCTGATGGCTCCGAACATGGCGATCAAGGCGAAGACGAACTCCGCGCGGCTGATGTGCCATATCTTTCTCAACTCGCTGACGTCGATCAGGCTGATTGCGGCTGCCGCCAGGATCGCCGCCAGGGCAGGGATCGGCAGGATGCGCAGGGCGCCATTCAAGAACAGCAGCGTCGCCATCAGGGTCACGGCGGAAACGAGACCGGCTGCCTGCGATCTGCCGCCGACTGCAAGATTGATCGCTGTACGCGAGTCGGACACGGCGATGGGAAATGAACCAAACAGGCCGGGGGCGATGTTCGCCGCGCCCAGCCCGATCAGTTCCTGGTTGGCGTCGACCTCCTCGCCGGAGCGCGCGCCGAAGCTTCGTGCAGAAACGATACTCGAGCCAAAACTGATCAGAAAGACGGCTGCCGACCCAAGGACGATCCTGTCCATGGGCATTTGAGAGAATGCATGGAGGGAGAATGACGGCAGCCCGGTGGGGAGATCGCCAACGACGCGGATGCCTGCGGCTTCAAAGTTGAAGATGGCGGAGAGAATGACTGAAACGACGACGACGACGACGGGTCCCGGTACAGGCAGCCGTGTGGCTTTCACGATCCACAACAGTGCGAACATGGCGAGACCGAACAGCAATGTCGGCCAATGGATCAAGGCACTCTTGCGAATGATCTCGGCAATCGGCGGCAGGAGTCCGTCGGACTCGATACGCACCCCGGTAAAGCGGCCGATCTGCCCGACAAGGATGGAGATGGATACGCCGGCAAAGAAGCCGACCAGAATCGGGCGGGACAGAAAGCTTGCGAGGACGCCCAGCCGGAGCAGCCGTGCTGCAAAATAGAAGGCTCCGACGCCGAGCGCCAGGGCAGACGCGATCGCAACCGGATCGGCTGATGTGCCGGCAGGTTGCGCGGCGATGACAGTTCYTATGACCGCCGCGAGAACCGCCATGGTCCCGGCGTCCGACCCGACCACCAATAGCCGCGACGGCCCGAACAGAGCGTAGGCAACGGGCGCGACGATACTCGCATATATCCCGGTTTCCGGGGGGAGGCCGGCGATTGCGGGATAAGCGATCGCACTCGGCAGGCCGACAGCTGCAATCGACAGCCCCGCAGGAATATCGCTTCGCAGCCAGTCCGCGCGAAATCCCTCCAGGCCCCTGAATATCGGCATATGAAAACGTTGAAGCATGCCACTCCCCCCGGAAATTCATTCATCTGCTGAAGCGAACTCAGGCTACCAGTGGGTAGCCTCCGATCGCTCCAGACTGGGCGCAGATTGGCCTTTGACGAAGATGGTCTTGCCAAGCAGCATCAGCCGAAGGGTTGACCGCGGGCGCTGATGCGCCGGCCGAAACCATGGCTGACGAACCGCATAGTTGCGCAGCGGCCTAGCCGACTGGTGCCTCCCAATTCAGGAAGAAGCCGATGTCGCCCGGCATGCCGCCTGGAAAACTGATGACCATCGCTTTCAGCTTGTAGCCRTGAGGCCGGGCGACTTCGACGAAAAGATCATATATTTCCTTGGCTTTTCCTTGAAGCGTCGTCGGCCACTCTGGCCGGGCACTGTTGATCGCGCGGCCGCTATCCGTGCAGAAGCTCGACGGAAAGCTATAGACCATGGCCTCGGATTTGCCGTCGGCGGCTGCCTTCATGACGACGCGCCTGATAATGTCACGTTCCTTGTCGCCGACGTGTTTGCGGAAGAAGTCATCGACGAACTCCGCGTGTTTTTTTGCTTCACGCGCTTTGACTTTGTCATCACGCTGCATTTCTACCAGCTGCAGTTCCAAAGCTTTCTGTCTCAATTCTTCCGCGCTAAGCATCTGAGCATTTGACTTTTCACTTTCAGCCATAACGTTGCCTCCCAGTGGCCGAAGGCCAAGACCGAAAACTACAGCATCGATAAGTCAAACTAGACAGTATGATACTGTAGGTTCTGGTAACCTACGGCCTGGCCGATATTTTAGCCGTCAGCCGCGCCCTTGCGGTGACTGATAATTGGCGTGCCATATCGCCTTCAAAGGAGGCAGTGGTCCATGCCCGTGACTTCGTGATCAAGCGGCCCGCGGTCGATTTTAGCCAGCGCGCTGAACTCCGCTTTTGTAAGCGTGTTACTGTAACATACGTCCCAGATCAGCCCCGCGACTACGCTTGGAGCTGTCTTTGCTATAAATTTGGAGCAAAAGACGGCTTGGCCGATGTTTAGCTATCAATCCTTCTCCGCTCGGAGGAGGATGCGGCACGAGCGAAGATACAATAGTCGACAGCCTACACACCATGTCTGACCGCAAGGAGGATTTGAGATGGCTAGACCTCACGCATTGTTACTCGCCACGGGCCTGTTCCTGCCTTTTGCAGGCTTCCCGTTTTCGCCACATCCGACGCCGATCGCCGCCGCGCAGGAGCCGACCGCTTCCAGTCCCGCCGCGGCGGCGGAAGACGACGCGCCGGCGCCGCTGAGTGAGGACGAACTCGAAATCCTGGTGGCGCGGATTGCACTTTATCCGGACGAACTGGTCGCGCTCGTCACGTCGGCGTCGCTCTATCCGCTGCAGGTCGTGGAAGCAGCCCGGTTTCTCGAAACCTTGAAGAAGCAGCCCGAACTCAAGCCGAAGACGACGTGGGACGGCAGCATCGTATCGCTGCTGAACTATCCCCAGATCGTCACGATGATGAGCGAGGATCTGGACTGGACGCAGTCGCTCGGAGAGGCGCTCTCCGTCCAGCAGAAGGACGTTCTGATCGCCATACAGCAACTGCGCGACAAAGCGGTCGCCGACGGCATCATCAAGACCGACGACAAGATCAAGGTCAGCCAGGAGAACGACAACGTCGTGATCGTCTCCGCCAGTCCTGAGAAGATCTACGTTCCGCAGTACGCGCCGGAGATGCTGTATGAACCAAACTATGCGGCTGAGCCTATCGGTTACTATTCAGAGCCGTATCCGAACTACTACTATCCGACCGCCACCTTTTTTGCGGGCGTGGTGACGGGAGCGGTGTGGGCCGCTGCCGTCGACTGGAACCGCTGGGGCGTATGGGGCGGGCGCTGGAACGGCAACGTCGATATCGACTGCAACAATTGCCTCAACAACATCAACGGCAAAGTGAATATCAACGACGTCGACTGGAAGAATGTCGATCGCAGCAAGATCGGGTTCGACGGTGCGCAGTTCAACAAGATGGACCGCAGCTCCTTCCGGAGCAGTATCGAGGCGAATCCCGGCAACAGGGTCGGAGCTAGAGGCAACGACCGTGCGAACACGATCCGCGACCAGCCAGGCAAAATCAGTGTCAACGACGTCCGGAAGAGCAAGATCGATGCGGACAGGATCAGTGCTGCCCGCAACAAGGCAGGCAATACGGGAGCGGCTCCTGGAGGCGGGAAGGCAGCGCAGGCCGCGCAGAACCGCAGGCCCGACGCGAGGACGACGAACAGAGCTGGCGAAAAGGCAAGGTCCGGGGGCAACGCCAAACGTCCGGTCGCAAAGGCGAAGCCAGCGGCCCGGGTCGACAACCGGCCCAGAAAGCCATCAGCCCTCGGTCAGGTCGACAGCGGCAGGCGCGCGCAGATGCAGTCCAACCGCGGCAGACAGGCCATGGCCGGGAGCAATCGCGGCGGCGGTAGAGAAATGCGCGGCGGTGGCGGCGGCCGCGGTGGCGGTGGCGGTGGCGGTGGCCGCGGTGGCGGTGGCGGTGGCCGCGGCGGCGGTCGTCGGTGACCGAAAGAAGGAGGAAAGTCATGACCAAGTCAGTCAGAAACATGCTTCTGGGTTCTGTGTTCGCTCTTGCGGCTCTCGCCACCAATCCGGTTCCGACATCTGCGGCAGAGCCATCCGATGCGACCGTCATCTCGGGCTTCGCTTCGCAGAGCGATCCCCCGGAATTCGAGACGCCGGAACAAGCCGTCGACGCCTTCAAGGCGGCCTTGTCGGCTGATGATTTCGACAAGTTCGCGGCGCTGCTGGGAATTGATGCGGCGAAAGCGAAGGCGGGCGAAGGCGTGATGGACACCTACGCGCAGATCCGGGACGGCACGAAGAAGAAGATCGTCGTGAAGGACGTCGATGGCCGCAAGATCATTGAGATCGGCGACAAATTATGGCCTCTGCCATTTCCGATCGCGAAGGGCGACGATGGCAAATGGGGCTTCGACACCTATGCCGGGTTCGAGGAGATCATCGATCGTCGCGTCGGCGAGAACGAATTGCAGACCATCGACACGATGCGGGCCTATGTCGACGCCCAAAAGGAATATTCTTCCGCCGACCACGACGATGACGGCGTCCTGGAATATGCCCAGAAACTGATCAGCAGCGACGGCAAAACTGACGGTCTCTACTGGTCGCCTGATCTGGGCGAGGGTGACAGCCCGGCGGGCAACGCCCTCGAAGACAATGCGGCGCTTGATAAAGCGAAGGCCGGCGAGGGCTATTACGGCTATCGCTACAGGATTATCGAAAGCCAGGGGCCGAACATCGCGGGCGGAAAGTTCGATTACGTGATCAACGGCAACATGATCGCAGGATTCGCACTGATCGCCTGGCCGATCCGATATGGCGAAACCGGCGTGCACACGTTCGAAGTGAATGCTAACGGCACGGTCTACCAGGCCGATCTCGGTCGGGAGACCGAAAAAATAGCCGCTGGCATCAGGAGCTTCAACCCGGATGACAACTGGGAAGTGACTGAAGATTGAACACGGTCGCTCGTGCTTGGAACCAAGTCCGCTCCACGTCGTTGCCGCTTCGTATCTGACAATGATGCAAAGGAGGAAACGATGATTTCCGCAGAGCAGATCCGTGAACATATGGAAGTWCGGGCTGCCGACGGCACCCATGTCGGCACAGTCGATCATCTCGACGGCCCCACGCGCATCAAGCTGACGAAAACCGACTCGGGGGATGGCAGGCACCACTTGATCCCGCTCGATTGGGTCGACCACGTGGACGCCCACGTCCACCTGTCGAAGAACGCCAGGGATGTCCGAAGCCAGTGGGCCACCATCAACTGACAGCCAGGAGGCCGCGGCTTGCGGCCGCAGCCTCCTTGGAACAGGATGAACAGAGCATGATGTCGTCCGAAAACCGCTCACACTTTTCGGCATCATGCTCTTAAAGGAGCCTGCCATGTCGAAGCAATTGAAGAGGGGCGATGAGGTCAGCTGGAATACCAGCCAGGGAAAGACCGAGGGCAGGGTGGTCAAAAAGCAGAGCAGTCCGACGAAGATCAAAGGCTATAGCGTGAAGGCATCGAAGGCCGAGCCGCAATATATCGTCGAGAGCGACACGTCGGGAAAGCGTGCCGCCCACAAACCTGGCGAGCTCAAGAAGCTTTGACGCCGGCGGCCGTCCTGTTCGAGCAAAGGAGATCGATATGCCAGCCAAGTCCAAGGCCCAACAGAAGGCGGCAGGTGCCGCACTTTCGGCCAAGCGTGGCGAGACGCCCAAGAGCGAACTCAAAGGCGCCTCGAAACAAATGGTAGAATCCATGAGCGAGAAACAGCTTGAGGAGTTCGCATCGACCAAGACCAAGGGTAAGCCCCAGCACGTCTCGAAATGAGAGATGTCGAACCGCCGGCGTGCAACCGCAAACCTTATGTCGTCATCGACTTCATGGAGAAGTCCGCCACGTCATGCGTGTTGGAAAGCGCGTTCATGATCGCGCGCGCCGACGCTTCAGGGTCGTTGGCGAGCCATCGCAGCTCGAACGTCACCTCGGCGCTGCCATCGGCCGTTCGTTGGAGTGACAGGAAGCCTACATGGCATGTGAGCGGGTTCAGAACTTCCGATAGCTTCGGGATATTGCCGTTCGAGGCGCGGACGACAAGCGTTGCCTTCTGTTCGCAGCGCAGCCATGTGTCCAGCCGCTTCAACGGCGACAGGACGACAAAGCCAATCGCCGTCGCCACGATGCCGGTCAGGATCTGACCGCCCCCGAAACAGAGGCCCACCACCGTCATGAACCACAGGGTCGCCGCCGTCGTGACCCCGGTCAGCATATCGCCGCGTTTCAGGATCGCTCCGCCGCCGATGAAGCCCACGCCCGTCAGGACGCCGAGCGGAAAGCGCAGCACGTCCATCTGCGTGAACGAGCCGGGCGTCTTTCCGTATACCGACAGAAGAAGGTTTGCCTGGATCATCGCCAGACAGGCGGCAAGCGCCACCAGGATCGTGGTCCTGAAGCCTGCCGCGTGACCGCCGCGCTCGCGATCAAGGCCGATGAGGCCGCCGGCAACCAATGTCAGCGTGATCCGCGTGCCGATATCCCACCAAGTTGGCGTCAGCGGCATGGCATCCGTCAGGAACGAAGGCATGTTTTGGTCCAGACTTTGTCCTGGCCCTCTCGCTGCTCGCCGGGCATTTGCTCCTCCTCGACCGCGTTTACCAGAGTGTATCCGATGCGCCACGGCGCACCGTGGTATAAACGCCATGCGGCGCAGGACGTTCCTAATGCTCGCAAGCTGGAGGCGTGACAGGAAAAGCGGCCGTCGATGGCCTCGATTGGCGGTTCGTCTGCAGTCGGTGTATGGTTCCAACAGAGGTCTGGGCAATCGCCCATCAGCTACGAGACCGCATCACGCTAAAACGGAGTCCGAGATTGGCCGTCGCTTTCACCAAGGAAGAGAGTTTCGAAACCGCTTCGGAAACCCTGCTGCCCGATCGTCCGATTTCGGCGCATCCGAACCTTGTCACGCAAGCGGGGTTGAACGCTCTGGAGCTGCACTTCCAGCAGGCCCGCGAGACCTATGATGCGGCGAGCACCATCGACGACGTGAACGAACGGCGGCGGCAGACAGCCAATCCTTTGCGTGATCTTCGCTATTTAGCGGCAAGACTTCGCACTGCCCAGCTCATGCCTGACCATACGTCAATCGACATCGTCGCCTTCGGCAGCACGGTGACTTTCCGCCGTGACGACGGGCGCGTGCAGACCTATCGAATCGTCGGGGAGGACGAAGCCGATCCCAAGACGGGATCGATTTCCTACGTCTCCCCGGTGGCGCGGTTGCTGATGGGCAAGGCTGTCGGCGATGTGGTGGAGACAGGCGGCCAGGAACTGGAGATCATTGCCATCACATAAGAGAGCGATATTTGCGAACCGTCACTCATTATTTTGGTACCGTTTGGTACTTTATTTATTGAACCTTTACCATCCGTGGCTAGAACGATGACATTCCATCATCGAAAGTCATGCTCATGGTTAGCGCAATTTCCAGTTCTGCATCCACCATTTCGAGTTCAGCCGTTTCAACCTCGTCTTCCAGTTCGTCGGATCAACTTGCCTCTCTCGAGGCGCAGCTTGCCGAAAAGAAGGCAGCCCTGTCGGAAACCCAGGACGATCAAGAGAAGGCCACGATCGAAAAATCTATCGATACGCTGGAGGCGAAGATCGCCAAGCTCGAAGCGAGCGAGAGCAGCCAAACTCAGGCGTCTGCTGCATCGAAGCCTGCCGGTGACGCTCCGAAAGAACTTTCCGGCGAAAGCGAGCGTATCGGCACGACGAATTTTGACGAGACCAGTGAGTTCGGCAGCCGCATGGCCTACGTCTGATAAAAGCGACCCGGTCACTGGGATGAAGCTGCATTTTTGAGTGATRCATCAAAGACGGCGCTGGGCCACGGTGACGACTTCGCGCGTCAGATCCGCCAGGCGGTCGGCGGCGAGGCGATTTATCTGCCAGTAGAGCGGGACATCGAGCGGCGTGTCGGGCACCAGCTCGACCAGCCGTCCGGATGCAAGGTGCTCGCGGGTCAGCTGTGTCGGGTTCATTCCCCATCCCATGCCCGAAAGGCTCGCTTCGACGAAGCTCTGCGGCGACGGCAGCCAGTGGGTGGGATAATCGAGATCGCGTCCGAACGTTCGCCTGATCCAACTGCTCTGCAGCCTGTCCTTCTGATTGAAGGTCAGCGCCGGAGCGTTGCGGATCGCCTCTGATGTCACGCCCTGTGGAAAATGGCGCGCGACGAAATCGGGCGTTGCCGTGGCGTGGTAACGCAGAACCCCAAGGGCAAAACGCCGACATCCGCGGACCGGCTTTTCCAGGCTGGTGACGGCTGCGATCACCCGCCCGTGCTGCAGCCATTCGGCGGTGTGGTCCTGATCGTCGACGGCGATATTCAGCAGATAGGAAGAACTCCTGGCGAAATTCGACATAGCCTCGACGAACCATGTCCCGAGGCTGTCGGCATTCGTCGCGATTTGAAGCGTGACCCTTTGGCGGGGTTCGTCGGGATCGACGAGAGCCGGCAGCTGCCCGAAGAGTTCGGCTTCGAGCATGCCGACATTTTCCATATGGCGGCAGAGCCATTCTCCCTTTTCCGTTGCCGTGCACGGCGTGCCTCTGACGATGAGGACGACGCCGAGACGCTCCTCGAGCTGCTTCACGCGTTGGGAAATGGCCGAAGGCGTCACGTTCAGCACGGTCGCGGCTCTTTCGAAGCTGCCTGTCTGAACAATGGTTGCGACGGCGCGAACAGCGGGATAGTCGAGCATAGATTAGTTTCGCTTAATCAGAGTAAGTCAAATTAATTAGCCTAATTCCCGCAATGGGGATAGCGCAACCTCACCGAAATGGGGCGTTGGCCGAAGCGATGAATTTTTCGATCTATGGAACCGGCCTGATGATGGGCCTCAGCCTGATTGTCGCCATCGGTGCGCAGAACGCCTTCATCCTCCGCCAGGGCTTGCGCAACGAACATGTCTTCGCCGTCTGCCTCGCATGCGCGGTATCGGATGCCGCGCTAATCGTGCTTGGCGTGACCAGCCTCCAGCAAATCGCCAGGTTCATGCCCTGGCTCGATCCTGTCATGCGCTACGGCGGAGCCGTATTTCTGGTCTGGTACGGGGCAAGAAGCCTCTATTCCGCCTTGCGGTCGTCCGCCGCTCTCACGGCTGGGGAAGCCAAAACGTCGAGCTTCCGGCAGACGCTCGCGACTTGCCTCGCGCTCACCTGGCTCAATCCGCACGTTTATCTCGACACGGTCGTGCTGCTCGGCACGATATCGACCCGATATCCGGGAGAGCAGGCTTCTTTTGCGGCAGGGGCGGTGACGGGTTCCTTCCTGTTCTTCTTTTCGCTCGGATATGGCGCAAAGCGGCTGCGTCCGATCTTCTCGAAACCCTCATCCTGGCGCGTCCTGGAAACGCTCGTCGCTTTCACGATGTGGATCATCGCCTTCAAATTGCTGGGCGGGATGTGATCGCGGTTCGACCGGCTTATCATCCGCTGCAGCGCAGGTCGAGCGGCGACGTTGCGAGTTGACCGGCATCGATCTGCCCAGATTATGAGCGGATTCAAAGGGATGAAGCGTCTCTACCGCGTCCCATCGCACGCGCGGCGCTTCGGGACGGTCAACTCTAGCTCGCGCTGGCAATCTGCCAGCAGATGTGGCGGAAAGCGCCTTAACTCCCGGAGCGCATGCTCATGGTTGGCATCCCTGCGCCTCTGCGCCTTGAACGCGGAAAGGGCTTGTACGATATTCCAGATGCTTGTTTGAGACATGTCGGGCCTCCTTGGCTGCATTTAGCTGCCGACACGCGAAATATCGGGTTCAATTGACATTCAATCAAACAAAATGATATCGGGTTATAAATCAGAAAAATTGAAAGATGCGACGATGAGCATACCCTTTCGCCGTCCCATTCCGCTGCTCGACAACGATGTATTGCGCACCTTTGTTGCCATCGCCGAGACGGGCAATTTTTCGACCGCCGCAGAGGCAGTCTTCCGCACGCCATCGGCGGTGTCGATGCAGATCAAGAAGCTTGAAGAACAACTGGGGGCAACGCTGTTTCTGCGCGACGCCCGCTCGGTATCGCTGACGCGCCACGGCGAGATGTTGCTGTCCTATGCCCGTAACATCCTGGCGCTGTCGAACGAAGCGGTGTCGCGGTTTATCATGCCGGAGCTTAGCGGCGTCGTGCGGCTCGGCGCGCCGGAGGATATCGGCGAACGGCTGCTGCCGAGCATTCTGAAGAGTTTTGCCGAGAGCTATCCCGGCATCATGGTTGACGTGACGATCGACATGAGCATGGGGCTGAAGAAGCGCATGGAAGAGCAACGGCTCGACCTCGCGTTGATCAACTGTGCGACACGGCCGTTCCCGACTGGCGGAGAGGTCGTGTTCCGCGAGCGACTGGTCTGGGCCGGGGCCAAGTGCGGCTCGGCGCATCGCCGCGACCCCCTGCCGATCTCGATCTGGGAGGATGGCTGCATCTGGCGCCAGGAAGCGCTCTCGCAGCTCGAACGCAACAAGCGGCATTATCGCGTCGCTTATCTCAGCGGTCACACGATGGCGCAGCGCGCCGCAGTGCTTTCCGATCTCGCCATCGCGCCGTTGCCGCTGTCCTATGTCAACGAGGACATGGCGATCCTCGGGCCTCAGGAAGGGCTGCCGGAACTCGGCGCCTTCGATATCCGCCTGCTGACCGCCTCGCAGGTGTCGGGCCCGATCGAGACGGTGGCCGACAGCATTCGCGGCGCCTTTGCCGAGAGAGCGAAGGCGGTCGCCGCCTGAAGCGCCGACTTAGCCAGTGAACCTTTTGGTTTGTCGCGCGTTATCGGCGCGGACGGCAATTGTCGCCGTTCGGGGTTGATTTCAAACAAGGATATCCGAGATGACGACAACGGCCAAAATTGCCGCAGCCTTGATGGTTCTTCTTGCCCTTTCCTCCTGCGGCAACACGATCCGCGGTATAGGAAAAGATACGGCAAATAYTGTAAACGCCACGCAGGATGCCGGCCGCTCGGTCGACCGCGCCGCGAAGAAGTAACGACGGTTCAAATTCCTTCCGGGATTGGCAGATTAGGTGCTGACCGGGGTCGGATCATCCTAACGGATGACCGGGGGATAAATCTTTTCCAGCCCGCCGGATCGGTCGAGACCGGTCCGGAAGGCCTGGTAGGCGGGATGCTGGCTGGAGCGGGCGGTTTCCATCAGTCGGATCTGTAACCGGTCCGGCGCCTGGGTTCCGAGCCAAATTCCCAGATTTTCGAGCTTCAGCGAGTTGAGGAAACGCGATCCGGCGGCAAGATCGAGATGGCGGCGCAGTCCGTCGAGCAGGTTGTCGTCCTGGGCGGCATTTTCCATCAGCAGCGCCAAATACGACTTGTCGGTCTCCGAAAGCGCGGCGAGCTTTTCCGCAACGGTATCGCGGTCGGGAAAGGGAACATTGCCTGTCATCGAATCGTCCATGCTAGCTCGTGTCTTGTCGTTATAAGCTCGCCTTGACCTTCTCGGCTACATCGACTGGCACCCATTTGGTCCACAGACCCTCGTAATTGCGAAGGAAATAGATTGCGGCATCCTCGTTGCTTTCGCGGTTTTCGTCCTGCCAGGCGAGCACCTGGTTGATCGTCTTGTTGTCCCATTTGCGGGTCTTGAGATAGGTCGTGACAGGTCCGGCGCGGCTGGCGAAGGACCGGGTCATCAGCGTGAAGGCGCGCGAGACCGGATAGGAATTGACCTCGGGCCTGGCGCAGCCGGCAACGGCGGTGCAGCGGTCCCATTCGCTCTTGTTATGGCCGACGCCGAAGCTCAGGCGCGTCATGTCATATTTGCCGAGGATGGCGGTCGGCGCCCAGTAATAACCGAGCCAGCCGACCTTGTTTTCGAAGGCGCGGGCAATCGAGGCRTCAAGCTGTTCGGGGCTGCCGGTTTCGACAAGCTCGAAGCTCTTCTTGTCGGCGGCAAGCGCCTTGAACAGGTTGGTGGTTGATATCTGGCAGCTCCAGTCGGCGGGACAGTTGTAAACTGCGCCCTTCGACGGGTCGTCCTCGGCGGGGAAGAGTTCGGGATGTTTCAGCGCGCCTTCGACCGAGCGGATGTCGGGGTGGGCGTCGGCGATGAATTTCGGGATCCACCAGCCCTCGACGGCGCCGTCAGCCAGGATTTCGGCCCCCTGCACCAACCGGCCGCTGTTGACGGCTTGATCGAGCAGACCCCTGACAGAATTGATCCAGTATTCCGAGGCGATGTCGGGGGTGCCTTTCTCATTCATCGAGGCGAAGGTCGGCAGGGTGTCGCCATCGACAATGGTGACGGAACAGCCGTATCCCTTTTCCAGGATGATCTTGTCGAAGCTCGCCGCAATGCCTGCCGAGGCCCATTTCATCTCGGCGATCGAAACGCTGCCGCATTCGGCGGCTTCAGCCAGCTCGACGGTAGAAAGAGCCGCGGCAAAGACGGCCGGAATCAGAAGCGTCTTCATCGTCATTCCCCGAATTCTTCTTAGGCGGACGCGCAGGCTCTGAAATCAACCGACAAATATCTCCGGCACCCGAAGAGAAAACGCTTGCCGGGCGATACAGCAACAGGCTTTCCGGTTCACGGGCACCGTCCGTCCTTGCGGCTCCGGCAACTCATCGCAGGCCATGTTCAACAATGGCGCATTGTGATGGAGCCTACGCGTTCGCTCGCAGAAATCAACCATCTTCTGCTCATGGTTGCGTGACTAAATTATTGAATTCGAAGAATTTATGTGAGGATCCCAAAGATCGACCTCGGACGAAATGCACGCTCTTCGCGATCGGCGGTGGATCTTCGGCAGAAATTTCGACGAGAATATCAAAAAAGATCAAAATTAACATTTGCGTAAGCCTTCAATAACTCTCCGGTAAGAATGTGCCGTTATCAGTTGGGGCGTGGCAGCAATGACCGCCGCTTCTCCGGTTCAGGTAGTGCGTACCGGAGAAAGCGAGCTTCGCCGTGTAAGGGCGAAGACGCCTGAGTTTTCGGCAAACCGCGCAGAGCCAAGGCCATGCGCGGTTTTCGCGTTTGCGTGGGAACTTGCCCAAGCCAAGTCTTGGCCCGGGCCAAGCTTGACCCGAGGTTGCCGCCCATTGTAGGCCTCGCCTGAACGAGAGGCGGATGTGAGCCACCATGGCAAGAGCGATCATGCTGCAGGGAACCGGCTCGGATGTCGGCAAGACGGTACTGGTTGCGGGCCTTTGCCGGTTGGCGGCCAATCGCGGGCTGACTGTCCGGCCGTTCAAGCCACAGAACATGTCGAACAATGCAGCGGTCGCGGATGATGGCGGCGAGATCGGTCGCGCGCAGTGGCTGCAGTCGCTGGCCGCGCGCGCGCCATCCTCGGTGCACATGAACCCGGTGCTGCTCAAGCCGCAATCGGAAAATGGCAGCCAGATCATCGTGCAGGGCAAGGTGTTCGGACAGGCGAAAGGACGGGACTACCAGCGGCTGAAGCCTCAGTTGCTCGGCGCCGTGCTCGAAAGTTTCGAAAAAGTGGCTGCGGGTGCCGACCTCGTTATCGTCGAGGGCGCCGGATCGCCGGCCGAGATCAATCTCAGGGCCGGCGATATCGCCAATATGGGCTTTGCGACGCGGGCCGGCGTGCCGGTCGTGCTTGTCGGCGATATCGACCGCGGCGGCGTCATCGCTTCGCTGGTCGGCACGCATACGATCCTCGACAGTGCCGACCGGGCGATGATCTCGGGCTATATCATCAACAAGTTCCGCGGCGACGTCTCATTGTTTGACGACGGTATCCGCGCCATCGAAGGTTTTACCGGCTGGCCGTGTTTCGGCATCGTGCCCTGGCTGAGGGGTGCTGCGCAGCTGCCGGCCGAGGATTCAGTCGTGCTCGAACGGCTGGCGAGGGGCGGAACGGCCGCGCTGAAGATCGCCGTGCCGGTGCTGCCGCGCATCGCCAATTTCGACGATCTCGATCCGCTGCGCGCCGAGCCCGATGTCGAGCTGGTCTTCGTAAGGTCCGGCGAACGCCTGCCTGAGGATGCGGCGCTCATTATCCTTCCCGGCTCGAAATCGACCATATCGGATCTCGACAATTTCAGGGCTCAGGGCTGGGACCGCGATCTCCAGGCGCATGTCAGGCGCGGAGGCCGAGTGATCGGCATCTGCGGCGGCTACCAGATGCTCGGCCGCATGGTGCGCGACCCGCTCGGCATCGAGGGCGGGACACTGGAGACGCCGGGGCTTGGGCTTCTCGATGTCGAAACCGACATGGCGCCGGAGAAGACCGTGCGCAACAGCGCTGCCCGCTCGACCGAATATGACGCGCCGCTTGCCGGCTACCAGATCCATCTTGGCATCACCCGCGGCCCGGATTGCGATCGGCCTTCGGCGATCGTCGATGGAGCACCTGACGGTGCGCTTTCGGCCGACGGCCGGATCATGGGCACCTACCTGCACGGGTTGTTTGCCAGCGACGCCTACCGCGCCCGTCTGCTTCAAAGCTTCGGGCTCTCAGGCGAAGGCGGAAACTACCGCGAAAGCGTCGACCGGGCGCTCGACGAGGTCGCGAACGGCCTGGAGAAACATCTCGATCCGCGCTGGCTTGCCGGGCTGCTCGGCTAGAGCGGTTCAGCTCTTCAGGAAAGCGTAGAACGGTTCCAAGATGTTGCGATATGGCGCACGCCTGACAGAGGCGAAGCCTGCCCTCGACGCGTCCGAGCGCGCGGATAATATCGCCGTTGAAGTCGTCGATGCGGACGTTCCGTCTGGGTATGGAACGTTTTCGGGCGGCAGATGTTGAATCGTCGGCTTTTGCGAAGAGGCTTATCCCTGCCTCAAAAACTGCGCCGCACGACTATCCCGATAGTCGGCCTCAAATCGCAAAGGCCAAGGGCGAATTGATCTGACGCGAGGCGAGCCCATGAAAATGTTAATGATGATCATCGTCGGAGCAATGATAGCGTCTGTCCTAGGCATCCTGGTAATCAAGCCATTCGATCGAGGCGGCAATAAGAGCGATACGCCGCCGCCAGTCATCCAACAGCCGGAGCCGAAGTGACCGCACTGCAGGTCAAATCTATCGGGGAGGAACTTGCGCCCATCGGCTGCCATTCACTCTTGCCAAATTAGTTGACTGAGTCCATTAATTGTGGCGCGGACGATTGAGAGCGATGAAACCATGAGCGTATTGGAGAGATTTTCACTGGCGGGTCAGGTGGCGCTGGTGACTGGCGGCGGCCGAGGTCTGGGTTTCGAGATGGCGAGCGCCCTTGCCGAGGCCGGTGCGCATGTCATCGTCACCGGGCGCACGACGGCGACGCTAGAAGATGCCGTCAGGACCATCCGGGCTGCGGGCGGCACGGCGGAGGCGGCCGTGTTCGATATCGCCGACCGCGGGGCCCAGCGTGCTGTGATGGCCGAGATCGACAAGATCCACGGCCGTCTTGATATTCTGATCAACAATGTCGGCGCCCGCGACAGGCGGCCGTTGGCCGAATTCGACGATGAGGCCGTCTTAGAGCTGCTGCTCACCGATCTGGCCGCGGCGATAACGCTTTCGCGGGACGCCAGCGTGCTGATGAAGCGGCGCAATTATGGCCGCCTGATCGCGGTCACCTCGATCAGCGGCCATGTCGTCATGCCCGGCGACTGCGTTTATCCGGCCGCCAAGCAGGGTCTGACCGGCCTGATGCGCGCCATGGCGGTCGAATTCGGCCCGCACGGCATCACCAGCAACGCGATTGCGCCCGGCTGGTTCGCCACCGAGACGAACGCCGCGATGGCGGCGAACGAGGAGTTGATGCCCTTCGTGCGCCAGCGCATCCCGGTCCAGCGCTGGGGACGCCCTGACGAAATCGCCGGCGCGGCGCTGTTTCTCGCAAGCGCCGCCGCCTCCTTCGTCAACGGCCATGTGCTGACGGTCGACGGCGGCATGACGGTCACGATGTAAGCGGAGATGCCCTGAGGCGCCGTGCCGCCGGCGCGCCTTTTCGCCTCTTCCGATCGGCCGAAGCTTGATGTCGAGATGTTACGTGCGCCTGACAGGTGGGCTGAGTTCGCGTACGAGCTGCTGCAGGCTGCGCTGGTCTTCCGCTCCCGTCTTGTCGTAGATGGCGGCCAGTTGCGATTTGACGGTGCCGTCGGCAACGCCCTGTGCATTTGCGATCTCGGATCGCGTCATGCCTTCGGACACGTAGCCGACCACGCGCCGTTCGGCAGGCGTGAGGGCAAAAAGGGCCGCAACGGCCTCGACGGCCGACTGGATCACCGTTCCCGCCGCGGCGAGGAAGATCGCCGCAGCCGCCCGGCTTTCGAAGCGTCCCCTTTCTGTGCGCCGCTGCAGCGGCAGAACGTGAGCGACGGCGGGACGCTCGGCCGAGGCTAGCGGAACATCGATGCCGGCGGCCGCGAGACTGATTTCGTCGCGCGCGCCAAGCGCCACGGCGTTGGAAAGGGCGGCACCTGCATAACTGTAGCGAGCGGCCAGACGGCCTGAAAGCGAGTGGACCACGTGCTGCTCGCGCAGCCGTGCTTCGGCGGCTTCATTGGCGAAGAGGATCGTCATGTCTTCTGCAACGATGAAGACCGCATGATCGAGGGCGTCGATGACCTCCCTGAGGACGGCGGCTTCGGCGCGCTCCATCTCGAACATGTCGTGGATCGTCACGGCACGGCGGATATGCGGACCGAGCAGACCGACGATGTCGAAGACGCGTCGTTCGCTCGGTTCGTATTGCACTGAAATGTTGATCGTCCCGACACGGGTCGGGCGCTTCAGCACGGCCATGTCGATCGAGTTTAGAACCCCATATCTGGCATGAAAGTTCTGGTATAGCGCACCGCTCTTCCAGACGGCTTCGCCATCGGGTCCATAGAGGGAAAACATCCGCTCCAGCGTATCCGGCTGATCGATCTCCATTCGGTGGAGAAGGTGGAAGAACGGGACGTCCTTCGCATGCTCGACGAGGGTGCGGATGGCCTCTCCGTCATCGCAGGCGATCTGGGCCAGCCGTGCGGACCGCGTGGTGGTGTCGAAGACGGCAAGCGTGGTTAGAAAACCATTCACCTGACCATTGATCAGACGAAGAGCGTTTGACCACGCATCCTCCCGGGCCACGCAATCATAAATAGCGCCAATAATTTCCGACAGCTGCTGTTCCATGATCACAATCCTGCATCAGCCCGGCCAGCCCGGTCAATTGTCGCCGGCCATGGTGCCTTCATTTCCGGGATTTGCGGAAGATTTCATCCCCCACGCGGGAGATGTTTCAGCGTGCGGATTTTTTACAACGCACTGCCGGCCGGAATCCAATCGGCTTGGACAACCAGAAATTGGAGGCAATCTTTATGAAAGCGACAAAAGCGCCAATCGCGGCGCTTCTCATTATGACAGCTCTTCCGGCTGCAGCGCTCGGCGCCGGCCTGCCGGAACAGGTCCGGGAGGCCAATGCGCGCTTCCGGGACGTCAACCAGGCCGTCAAGGAAGGCTATTCGCCGATCCCATGCACCAGCGGCATAGATGGAGGTGCGATGGGCATCCACTATGTCAGTGCCGACCTCATCAAGGATGAGGCCATTGATCTCTCCAAGCCGGAGGCTGTGATGTACGAGCCTGACGAACACGGCAAGATGAAACTCGTCGCTGTCGAATACATCACGACGAAAGGTCCCGCCAATCTCGGCGGCCAGCTGTTCAGTTTCACCAACGCACCGAACCGCTACGGCCTTCCGGCTTTCTACGAGCTGCACGTCTGGGCATGGAAGAACAATCCGAAGGGACCGTTCGCCGACATGAACCCTGACGTCAGCTGCCGGCATGCGCACGGTTGATGAAGCGCTGCGTCATTCAAGGCATCATGAAAGGATAAAACAATGCCGCAATTCGTTGTCGAACGAAACATTCCAGGTCTCGGGGACATGGACAAGGAAACCCTGCGCGAGATCTCGGCGAAATCCAACGCCGTCGTAGCTTCCCTCGGCGAACCCTATACGTGGATCACCAGCTATGTGACCGGGGACAAGATGTACTGCGTTCATGAGGCCGAGAGTGCGGAAGCGGTCTATCGGCACGCGGAAAAGGGTGGTTTCCCGGCGGACCGGGTGACGGAGATCACCACGCTCATCGGCCCACATTCGGCGCGCTAGGATGTCGGAACCGGCCGGCGAACGAGTCGCCGACCGGTTCTCCGGGTTGCGATCTTGCCATCGGCACGCGCAAATTCATGGGGATCACAATGAACGAGAAGTTCTTGTCCGGCGCGGTCGAGCTGCGACTGCGCAAAGTGATGGTGCTGCTTACCTCTCCGCTGCGCGCCCTTATCGTCTGGCGGAGCAGGCGATCGGTAGCAAATCGGCTTGGCGCCTTGCCAGATCACATGCTGAAAGACATTGCCGTGTCGAGGGGCGAAATACCCTTCGTCGCCTCACAGGATGCAGACTGGAGCAGGTTCCGCTAGCGTGTCGTGGCGGGCGTCCGCATCGGGCGTAAAACCTCGCAATGCCTCGATACCGGTATCAATCTCTCTGCCATCTGCCCCGCGGTCGTCGTGGCCGAGCTCGATGGCTAGAAACATCGGTTTGGCCGGGCTATCACTGGATGTCGTGGCGACCCGGTTCGGCATTGCCGCCCATTTGCCCGATTTGCCATCATAAGATTGTGGCGGCTCATGTGGAGGTTCGGAAATTAGCAATCATATTCAGTGGCTTATAGAACATGGAATTACAGCTGAGCATATTGCCGAGCTGATAGCCGGATTGTGCGATCGGTTGATCGCGGATGGCTTTCCGATTTGGCGGGGAAGCATTTCAATGCCGTCTATTCATCCCATGTATGGCGGCGTCTCGGCCAATTTCGTGCGCGGCGGTGTGACCACGATCGAGAATGCCGAATATGGCACTGCGGGAGTGCTGAATTTCGAGAAGACTCCGATCTATTTTCTTTTGGGCCGTGGCGAAACGTCAGGTCGCTGGAACATCGCTAAGGGTGAGGGTGTCGATGACTACCCGCAGCTTGCGGAATTCGCGCATGGCGGCGGCACGGATCACCTGGTCAGCCTGCTGGAATTCCCGAAGGAGGCTGCGCTGCGTGGAGTCAGTCTGTCTCTCACAAGCGATAGGCCGGGCGGATTTTCTGATGATCAACTGGCGATCGTCGCGAAGCTTTTCCCAGCGCTGGGGCTGGCTTGTTATCGTATTGCGGCATCGAAAACCGCATCGGATATCCTTGCCGTCTATACAGGCGCCAAGACAAGTGCACGCATCCTTGCAGGCGATATTCAGAGGGGAAAGGGAGGGGCGATCAATGCTGCGATCCTGCTTGCGGACCTGAGAAACTTCACTGCGTTGACCGAGGTTTATCAGCCGGGCGAAATCGCCGGGTTTCTGAATGAACATTTCGAGCTGATCGGCTGGCATGTCGAGGAAAATTCGGGCGAGATCCTCAAGTTCATGGGCGATAGTGTGCTGGCGATCTTTCCGACCGATGCTGAAGATCCGCAAAAGGCCTGCATGGCCGCACTGGCTTCGGCAAGGAATATTCTAGAAGCCAACAAGGTGCTGAATGGTCAGCGGAGGAATGATGGAGGTCCTGACATCGGCGTCGATGTCGTGCTGCATCTCGGCGAGGTCTTCTACGGAAATATCGGCGCACGCGGCAGGCTTGATTTCACGGTTATCGGCAGCGCCGTCAACGAGGCTTCGCGCCTCGAAAAACTCTGCAGCACGCTCGGACACCACCTTCTGATGTCGGAAAGCTTCGCGCGGACCTCTGCCGTCGCCAACGAATGTCTGGGATCTTTCGAATTGCGCGGGGTTTCAAAAGCGGTAAACGTGTTCAAGCTCGCCGACGCGGTATCCTGAAGCGTCGATCCGGTCGGCGCGATGACGGATCAGATCTCGCCTGAGACCTCGCGGCGGCGGCGGTCGAGTTCTTCGCTGTAGCGGCGCAGCGTATAGCTTTCGCTGAGCTGGCCGATCACCTTGCGTTCGATCAGGTTGTTGACGACGGCGAGTGCTTCGCTTTCGCTCTTGTCGAAGATCGCCGCCGCCTGCCTGGCATTCATCTGCGGCTGCAGGAAATCATTGCGGTAGTGGATGAAATCGGCAAGCGTCTTGCCCTCGTCCTGCGCGTCGGTCGGGTTGGCGTAGATCTCCGGCACCAGCACGAGGCCCGCATATTTGTCGCTCTCCTCGACGAGGATGACGCGCTGGGTTGAGCCGATCGGGAAGGCCTGCTTGAATTCCTCCAGAGAGATGCCGGCTCTTGCTGTCTTGACGTCGGCGCGCATCAGCTTGTTGACCGTCAGGTTGCGGATCCAGCCGACGTCATGGGCGCTGCGGATGCTTTCGCCGCGCAGATGAAAGCGCCATGTGGCGAAGGAGTAGCCGAAGGTCGAGCGCACGACGAGCGAGGAGGTGATGACGGCGGCGAGCACGAGCGCCGTGATCGGAAAATCACCGGTGATTTCGAGCGCCAGGAAGGTCATCGTCAGCGGCCCGCCAATGACGGCAACGGCAAGCGAACTCATGCCGACCACCGCATAGATGACGGGCGTCAGCGTCGCATCGGCGAAATAGGGGCCGCAATAGGCAAAGAGCTTGCCGAGCAGGGYGCCCATGAACAGCGAGGCGAAGAACAACCCACCCCTGAAGMCGGAGCCGATCGAGATCGCCGAGGCGAAGGATTTCAAGAGGAAGAGGCCGATCAGCGTCGGGATTGCCACCTCACGGGAAAGGTTGAGATGCAGCGCGCCGTGGCCGGCCGAGAGCACCTGCGGCGAGATCATCGCCAAGAGGCCGACGATGATGCCACCGAGTGCCGGGCGGAAGGGTGGGGCGATCGAACTCTTGCGCGCCAGTTCTTCGACAAAGGCGACGCCCTGCATGATCAGGATGCCGACACCGGCGCAGAAAGCACCGAGCAGCAGCGCCGGGATATAGTCGGCCGGCACGACCGAGCCGAAGCTGCCGATATCGATGGTGAAATCGCTGCCGGCGAGTAACCTTGCGATCAGGGTGGAGACAAGGGCGGAGACGACGACAGGCGTCAGCGAGACGATCGTATAGGTGCCGATGATCAGCTCGAAGGCATAGAAAGCACCGGTCAGCGGCGCGTTAAAGGCGGCGGCGATGGCGCCCGCCGCGCCGCAGCCAACGAGGGTGCGCAGGTCCGAGCGGCGAAGCTGCAGCTTCAGGCCGAATTTCGAGGCGAGGCCGGCGGCAAGCTGGGTATAGCCGGCCTCCAGGCCGACCGAGGCGCCGAAACCGTTGGAGATCAGGTTCTGCACGGCAACGATGATGCTGTCGGTCAGAGACAGGCGGCCGCCATGCAGCGCATTGGCCTCGATCGGGTCGACCATCGGCTTCTTGCGCCGTTTCGCCAGCACGAAAAGCAGCAGGCCGAGCAGGGCGCCGCCGATGACGGGGGCGGTGAGCAGCAGCATCTTGCTCTCGATCTCGGACGAGCTCAGTCGTTCGCTGTCGGCAATGCCGAAGACCAACTGATGCAGCTCATTGGAGACGTAGCTCATGCCGGTGACGGCGAGACCCGAGATGATGCCGACGACGGCGCCCGCCAGCGACAGGCCAACCTCGCTACGGCGGGTCAGCGCCCGCAGGCGTCCCGGATCGAAGAAAACACGCAGCGCGCGGAAACGGCGCCGATCCAATTTCATAAGCATGGCAAGACAACTAGGCAGGGAGAGGCCCGGTCAAGGGCGAAGGCGCAGTCCGCTTGCGACGCAATTGCGGCGAAAACCCGGCGGGCGGGATAAATATTTGTGACGTAAGTCTCTGATAAATGACGATGTTTTAGGTAGAGTAAGTCGTGTTGGAGCAGGCATACCGGCCGGCCGTCAATTGGTCGACCGCCAAGGCCGGTTGACTTCACCCCTGCGCTTGCCTAACCATCCCGATAACGGATGGTCGACTGACCATCCTGACATAACGGATGGTTCCGGATCGGTGTTACGCCCTTCCGGATGAAAAGGGAATGTGACGGGGCGGACCCAAGCCGGGCGCCTTCATCACAGCCGACCCCGCGACTGTAGAGCGGTCAGGGTCTTCCATCCGGCATCAAGCCCTTCCGGCTCGGAGCCTGCAATCGTGCGGGCGGGCTGGACAGGCGATATGCCGGAAAAGCCACTGGATATGCATGGTGATCAACCGGGGTCGGACGCCTCTCAAGTCTACGAATCGTCCACCTTTTCACTGATGCGGCCGGGAAGGCGAGGATGATCCGCTGGCACGATCAGGGCGACCGGTTTCCGGTCTGCCCCGATCGCGGCCGATAACTGCGAGCCAGGAGACCTGCCATGCGTGCCGGGCGAGAAGCCCACACCTGGGCACTATGCCCGTTGCCAGCACGGAGGTTGTCTTGGCTGAACGATTGAATTCGGCGCGGCCTGGTGCGGCGCGACGGGGAGGTGCTTTCCTCTCCTCCCTCATTCCTGTGCTTGTCACAGGAATCCAGTGTGCCCAAGTCCTTGGGTACGGAAAACTGTGGGTCTTTCGTTGTTGCGCTTCACTTGCGCTCAGCACATTCGCGGCTTTGCCGCTCATCCCCTCAACCGTCTGCCGCCACCTTCTCCCCGCTGGGGAGAAGCGGTATGCCGCAACGGCTCGGTCTTTCTCATCCCGCAGAGGTCAGAGAGACGACCTTGGACTAAGGCTTGCTCGCTCTTCTCCCCAGCGGGGAGAAGGTGGCCCGAAGGGTCGGATGAGGGGGGCCACACGGCGTGCCCTATCTGATCAGCGGACCGTTTGCACATGATCGCCGCCGCCTCCAACACCGTCTTCATCCTCGGCGGCGCACGCTCCGGCAAATCCCGTTTCGCCGAAGACCTCGTAACGGCGACTGGGCTTGATCGCCACTACCTTGCCACGGGGCGGGCATGGGATGAGGAGATGCAGGCGCGCATCTCTCAGCACAAGACCGATCGCGGTCCGTCCTGGACGACGCATGAAGAGCCGCTCGACCTCGTCGGCAAGCTTACCGCCATCGACCGCAAGGAGCGCATCGTCCTCATCGACTGCCTGACGCTCTGGGTCACCAATCTGATGATGGAGGAGCGGAACATGGCGGCGGAATTTGCCGTTCTTGCCAATTTCCTGCCCGCCGCGAAGGCGCGGCTCGTTTTCGTTTCCAACGAGGTCGGCCTCGGCATCGTGCCCGACAATCGCATGGCGCGGGATTTTCGCGATCATGCCGGCCGGCTGCACCAATCGATAGCGGCGAAGGCCGCCGAAGTTTATTTCATCGCGGCAGGCCTGTCGCTGAAAATGAAGGGTTAAGTCCATGAACCAGCAGAAGATTCCCGCAACCGTCATCACCGGATTCCTCGGCGCCGGCAAGACGACGATGATCCGCAACCTGCTCACCAATGCCGGCGGCAAGAAGATCGCGTTGATCATCAACGAATTCGGCGATCTCGGCGTCGACGGCGACGTGCTGAAGGGCTGCGGTGCGGAGAATTGCACCGAGGACGACATCATCGAACTCACCAACGGCTGCATTTGCTGCACTGTTGCGGATGATTTCATTCCGACGATGACGAAGCTGCTCGAGCGCGAGCAGCGGCCCGACCATATCGTCATCGAGACTTCTGGCCTTGCTTTGCCGCAGCCGCTGGTCGCCGCCTTCAACTGGCCCGACATTCGCACCCAGGTGACCGTCGACGGCGTCATCACGGTGGTCGATAGCGCTGCCGTTGCCGCCGGCCGCTTCGCCGACGACCATGATGCGGTCGATGCGCGCCGCGCCGAAGATGAATCGCTCGATCACGAAAGCCCGATCGAGGAGCTGTTCGAGGATCAGCTGACCTGCGCCGACCTCATCGTGCTCAACAAGACAGACCTGATCGATGCTGCCGGGCTTATCAGGGTGCGAGACGAGGTCGCCTCCCGCACGGTGCGCAAGCCCATGATGATCGAGGCGAGGAACGGCGAGGTGTCGGCCGGCATCCTGCTCGGCCTCGGCATCGGCACGGAGGACGATGTCGCCAATCGCAAGTCGCATCACGAGCTGGAGCATGAAGACGGTGCGCCGCACGACCATGACGAATTCGACAGCTTCGTCGTCGATCTCGGACCCATTGCCGATCCCGCCGGCTTCGTCGAAGCGCTGAAGGGTATCATTGCTGCCCATGACGTGCTGCGCCTCAAGGGTTTCGTCGACGTCTCGGGCAAGCCGATGCGCCTGCAGCTCCAGGCCGTCGGCAGCCGTATCGACCATTATTTCGACCGTGCGTGGGGCGCGAGCGAAAAGCGCGCCACGCGCCTTGTCGTCATCGGCCTGCACGAAATGGATCAGGACACGGTGAGGGCGGCGATCGAAGCGCTGGCGTAACCCGATGCATCTGCTTCTGGCTCAACAGGGAACGATCAGCGACGGCGAGGAGGCAATCGACCTCGGGCAGACGCCGGGCGATATCCTGTTCCTGTCGGCTGCCGACAGCGAGCTTGCTGCGATCGCGGCCGCCCATCGCGATCGCGGGGCGGGGCCTTCGCTCCGGCTCGCCAGCTTGATGAGCCTGAAGCATCCGATGTCGGTCGATACCTATGTCGAGCGCACGGCGCGGCATGCGAAGCTGATTATCGTCCGCGCACTCGGCGGCGCCAGCTATTTCCACTACGCGCTGGAAGCGCTGCATGCGGCGGCTGCCCGCGCCGGTGCGCTGATCGCCGTGCTGCCGGGCGATGCCAGGCCGGATGCGGGGCTGGTGCCTTTCTCCAATGTTGATCTCGACGATCTCAACGCGCTCTGGGCCTATCTGATCGAGGGCGGCGATGCCAACGCGCAGGCTTTTCTCGACCATGCCGGGGCGATGCTGTCGGGAGCCGAGAAGCCGGCGCCCGCGGTGCCTTTGATGAAGGCAGGTATTTGGTGGCCGGGGCGGGGGCTGATCGGGGTCGAGGAGTGGCGGCGGGTTACCGATTCCCTCTTCTCCCCAGCGGGGAGAAGATGCCCGGCAGGGCAGATGAGGGGGGCGAGCGACGGAGGGAGCGAGCAGCAGGATTGGGACGCCAGAGTTTGTCGAGTCACCCCCTCATCCGACCCTTCGGGCCACCGACCAGGGTTGAGCCACGGGTCTCAACCCGTCCTTCGGACCCCCGCTGGGGAGAAGAGGGAGCAAGCCGAGAAGCCGACAGTCGCCATTTCCTTCTACCGCGCCCTCGTCCAAAGCGGCGAGACCGGGCCGATCGAAGCTCTCATCGAGGCGCTGACGTTACTCGGCCTCCGCCCGCTGCCGGTCTTTGCCTATAGTCTCAAGGATCCTGTCTCCACCGGCATTCTCGAAAGCGTATTTTCGGCGTTGAAACCCGACGTTGTCATCAACACGACGGGCTTTGCGGTCTCGGCACCGGGTGCGGACCGGCAGCCGACGGTGCTGGAGGCGAATGAGGCGATCGTGCTGCAGGCGATCCTGTCGGCCTCGTCGAGGGAGGTATGGGCAGCTTCCTCGCAAGGCTTGTCTGCACGCGATCTCGGCATGAACGTGGCACTGCCTGAAGTCGATGGCCGGGTGCTGGCGCGGGCGGTCTCCTTCAAGACGGCGGCGCGCTACGATGCGCTGGTCGAGACGAATATCGTCGCCAGCCAGGCCGATGCCGGCCGGGTGCGCTATACGGCGGAGCTGGCCGCCAATTGGGCGCGGCTGCGGAAGACTTCCGCCGGCGACCGACGCATCGCGCTCGTCATGGCAAATTATCCGAACCGGGACGGTCGGCTCGGCAACGGCGTCGGCTTGGATACGCCGGCCGGCACCATCGAGGTGCTGAAGGCTATGCGATCGGCGGGGTATCCGGTCGCCGAGATTCCCGCCGACGGCGATGCGCTGATCCGGCATCTGATGGAAGGGCCGACCAATTCCGGTTCCGACGGAAAGATCATACGCGAGACGCTTTCCCTGAGTCTGTACAACAGCTTCCTGGAATCTCTTCCCAATAAGATTCAGGATGAGGTGAGGGCCCGCTGGGGCGATCCCGAAGATGATCCGTATTTTCGCGAAGGCGTCTTCGCCCTGTCTTTTGCGCGCTTCGGCGAAATGCTCGTCGGCATCCAGCCAGCACGCGGTTACAATATCGATCCGAAAGAGAGTTATCATTCGCCGGATCTCGTGCCGCCGCACGGTTATCTCGCCTTCTACGCTTTCCTGCGCCGCGAATTCGGCGCCCATGCCGTCATCCATATGGGCAAGCACGGCAATCTCGAATGGCTGCCGGGCAAGGCGCTGGCGCTGTCGGAAAGCTGCTATCCCGAGGCGATCCTCGGGCCGCTGCCGCATCTCTATCCCTTCATCGTCAACGATCCGGGCGAGGGCACGCAGGCCAAGCGCCGCAGTGCAGCCGTCATCATCGATCACCTGACGCCGCCGCTGACGCGGGCCGAGAGCTACGGGCCACTCAAGGATCTGGAGGCGCTGGTCGACGAATATTACGAAGCATCCGGCGGCGATCCCCGCCGCATCCGGCTGCTCAGCCGCCAAATCCTTGAGCTCGTCGCCGATATCGGCCTCGACCGGGATGCGGGCATTGCCAAGGGCGAAAGCGAGGGCGAGGCGCTGAAGAAGCTCGACGCCTATCTCTGCGACCTCAAAGAAATGCAGATCCGCGATGGGTTGCATGTGTTCGGTGTGTCGCCCGAAGGACGGCTCTTGACGGACCTGACCGTGGCGCTGGCGCGGGTGCCGCGCGGGCTTGGCGAGGGTGGGGATGCGAGTTTGCAGCGGGCGATTGCTGGGGATGCATTCGGAAACCCCTCCCCAACCCCTCCCCACAAGGGGGAGGGACTTGCTGGGCGCACCGTCTCGACATCAGTTTTGGTCGCAGAGGTTGCCGCAAGCGCAGCGGTAAGCCCCTCCCACCTGTGGGGAGGAGTTGGGGAGGGGTCTTCTTTCGATCCCCTCGACACCGACATGGCCGCCGTCTGGACCGGCCCGCGTCTTGATATCYTCGCAGATATTCTCGATGCCCCCTGGCGAACCAACGGAGACACCGTTGAGCGTATCGAACTGCTGGCGGCGAAATTCGTTTCCGGAGAGATCGAATGCCCCGGGAACTGGAAGGCTACGC